>NZ_JANLGY010000021.1 GCF_024653915.1 Sulfuricaulis sp.
CCATCGATTACGTGGGCGACAGCGTGCCGGTGAGTTTGCTGGCGGATCGGCCGATCAAGCGCTGGGATGTGGTGGTCAAGGGGGCGGAGGATTATCTGCCCCGCTGGATAATAACCCTGGCGATGTTGCCGCTGGTGGCGGTTGAAGCGATTGCGGACAAACTGGTCAGGCCGGTTCCCGTCATTCCGCAAGCACGTGCCGCGAAATTAACTTTTCAGTTCGACAATTACGATGTGGCAGGATTCACGCATGTCGCTGCCAGCTTCGGACAGGACCGTTACGGCTATGTGGTGACGCCGAACGCGGATCACATGATCCGCCTGCACGAGGATGCTTCGTTTCGCGCGCTCTATGCCGCCGCCAGCTACATACTCCTCGACAGCCGTTTCCTGGCGCATGTATTGCGCATCACCAAGGGACTTCATCTGCCGGTTTGCACGGGCAGCGATCTGACGGCAAAACTTTTCTCCGATGTAATATCACCGGACGATCCACTGGTGCTGATTGGCGGCAGTAACGAACAGGCACGCAAGCTTGGCGAGCGTTATGGTCTGCGGAATCTGGCGCACTTCAATCCGCCGATGGGATTCATTCGCGATCCGGAGGCGGTGGAAACCTGCCTGCGTCTCATTGAGGCCCACAGCCCATTTCGTTTCTGCCTGCTGGCGGTGGGCGCCCCGCAGCAAGAAGCCATTGCACAACTACTGAAGACACGCGGTATCGCCCGCGGCCTGGTACTGTGCATCGGCGCCTCGATCAACTATCTCACCGGCGACGAACGCCGCGCACCGTTGTGGATGCAGCGTGCCGGGATGGAATGGTTTTACCGTCTGATGCAAGCCCCGGGACGTATGGCAAAGCGTTACCTCGTGCGTGGGCCACGCGTCTTCGCGCTGCTGCATAAGGCCGAGATTGTACTTCGCAAGGTAACGCCACCTGAACTGCAGGCGTTGCCGGCACCCGGCCTGCGGGCCCTACCGGTGGCGATTGCTGCCTATCAGTCGGCGCCGCGTCCCCGGCTGGTGGCAACATCCAATGAACCGGCCTTGCCAACAGCGTCTTCTTCAGAACCAACGTATGACTTAGCGTATCCGATGCATGCTGAGCGCGAGCAGCGCAACGTCAGCGCATCCATTTAGGTTGCAAGCGTCCCTGGTCGTCGAAACGGTACTGGCCATCGAGCCAGCCTTTGCCGAACAAAATCAATACTTGATCGTAATAGTTGGCAGGCTCGCCCTGCTTGGCGCGCCGCAAGGCGGCGCGTACCCGCTCGTGCTGCTTTTCCAGCGTCGGCTTGTCGCCGAGCGCACTCAGGAACGGCAACACTGCACCCGAATATCCGATGGGCGAGTAATCCGATTTGACCGCCACGGCGGTAACCGGATTGACCTTCTCGGGCGGCACGCCGAGCTGGCGGATCAGCGCGGCATAAGGGGAGAGCATCTTGACCGTTTCCCGGCTGCTATTCCCGGACATTCCCGCCCAGAGGTACACGCGAATGGCGTCGTAGCTCCCGGAGGGCTCACGCTGGGTATCCGGCATGACCCTGCCCGTGGAATCGACGACGAACAAATCAGGCGCGACGCCGGCGCTGAAAACCTTTGGCGTCATGCGATGGTAGCTGTCCCACACCGCCTGCCACGGGCCTTTCGGGTCGACCGCGGCCAGGTAGCGAAACATGAAGTCCGGGTAATAACTGGGATTCAGCCAAAAACGCCCTTTATCGAGCTGGAAACCGACAGGCCCCGGCAGCAGCACCGGGCCGGCGCTTCCCGCCTGGGCAATCTCGTGACGCCGGATCAGGGCCAACAGCTTGTGGGCGGTGTCGGCATAATCCGGCGCCTTCCACAAACGCGCGGCTTCCAGCAGGCTGTAGGCAATCCATAAATCGGCATCGGAGGCGGCATTCTCATCCTTCACGCCCCAACTGCCGTTATCGCGCAATCCCCAATGCCAGGCGGGGAGTTTTTTGCCCAGCTGTCCGGCGGCGAGATTATCGGAGGTCCACTTGAGAATGCTGTCGAACCTGGCGCGGTCATTGGCGACCAGGGCAAAGAACAGTCCGTAGGATTGCCCTTCCGAGGTGCTCTTGCGCTCGAAGGTAATGTCGATCACGCGGCCATCGGCCTGCACAAAACGTTCAGCGAAATCGTTCCATCCTGGCCAATCGGACGCTGGCATGGCAGCCACGCCAGCGCTCGATATCGCCCACCACAGAATTACCTGCATCACGATTATCTTAAGACGCATTTCTATCTCCGGTTGTTTATAAGATTCCCTGCTTGGACTTGTTCGACCAAGCCAGAAGGTTTTCTGAAAAACTCAAAAACTTCACAGGACGTTATTCCAGCTCAGCCGCCTGCCAGCTCCAGGGACAGTGATCACCCAACTGTCATTCCGCCTCAGACGTTCATCTGAAAATTAATCGTGGCGCGCCGTACGGTCTGTGCGGTCTCGTACACAGCGAGGCAGAAGGTGTCCTACCGTACAGAAACAGGCCGGGTCAGGTGGGACACTGGCCATGTCGGAATAGCTGTTACCTAATATATGTAGCAGGTGTATCGGCCATGATTATTGGCGTGCTACGCCGGGATCCACATGACCCTCGACGCCCCATGGGCATACTTCGTTCTCACAGCAGTCGTTTTGGGAATCGCGGCATTGCCCCAGTTTCGCTTTGTAGACAGTGCGCCCAACCCGCGCGCGCGCTATTCCGCGCTTGACGGGCTCAGGGGTTTCGCGGCCCTCAGCGTATTCGTCTTTCATCTTGTCCTGATACACCGGTTTATCGGAACCGGCGTATGGGAGGTGCCGGACTCCCGCTTCTATGCCTTGCTGGGGCCGGTCGGGGTGTCGCTGTTCTTCATGATCACCGGCTTTCTGTTCTGGGGAAAAATGTTGCGCGCAGAAGGCCGGCCACGCTGGCGCGATCTGTACATAGGCCGGCTGTTCCGCATCGGACCCATGTATCTGTTCGTCGTGCTGGCGATGCTTTACATCGTGTTCGCGCGCACCGGCTTTCAGTTGCATGAGCCGGCCGGCGTTGTGGTGGGATCGGTGCTTCAATGGCTGGCTCTGGGCGTGGTGGATGTGCAGCCCGATGTCAACGGCTACCCGGCCACCCGCGTGCTCGCCGGCGTGACCTGGACGATTTCGTACGAATGGGCATTCTATGCCTCGCTTGTCGCGACGGCGTATTTTGCCCGCGGCAGATTCCATTTGCAGTTTGTGCTCGGCGCGCTTGCCCTCTGTCTCGCCGGGAAGGTGCTGCTGCAGATCAGCGCCATGGGTCTCGCGGTGCTGTTTTTGTGCGGCATGGCCGTTGCCTCGCTGCTGCACAAGAACGTGAGACTGCCGATGCCGCATGCCCTGTCTTCGGCCCTGGCGCTCATATTGCTGGTGGCCGTGATGGCAACATCGCGCAGCGGCTATGGGACATACACCGTAATGCTGCTGGCGCCGTTTTTCTATCTCGTGTGCACGGGTACCTCGTTATTCGGTTTGCTCACGGCGGCACCCGCGCGCCGGCTGGGAAATGTCAGTTACAGCCTGTACCTGATGCAGGGTCTGGTGCTGACCCTGGTCTTCGCGATCGCTCCGATCAGGAACTTTGCCATGGCATCGCCACTGAACTACTGGATCATCGGTATCGTCTGTGCGGGCATACTGCTGCTCAGCGCTGCACTCGGCTATGCCTTCATAGAACGGCCTGGAATCGCGTTAGGCAAGCGCCTTATCCGGCGCCGTACCCTGCGACAAGCTGACGCTGATACAGCGCCGGCAGCGGGCCCGCTGCCTGAGCCCGCGCTAAAAAAAGTATGTACTGACATAGCTGCTTCGTGACAATAAATAAGCTCGCCGTGAACGCGGCGCGGGCGGGGTTGAAAATCCCTATAGCGCCAGTCGTTCGGGGAGGCGTTTTGGTTCGAAGAATTTCAATAAACTCTTCTGTATTAAGTCTGCTATCGAACAGACCCACTCGGTTTCCGGATTCATTATCCGCTTCCACGCACAAACTCGTCTTCTTTAGACGGGTGATTACACGCTCAACGCCCAGAATGTGCGTTGGCATTTTTGCAAAGCGAGAAGAAAATTTATGAAAAAACAGACTGTCTCCGTCTCCTCACTCCTGTTCAATTCCCTGCGAATTTCCTGCGTCACGGCTTTGCTGTTCACACTCGGCGCTTGCGGATCGGGCGGCGGTGGAGACAGCGGGTCAAACAGCGTTACCGGCGGTGGCGACGGATCGAGCGTCGCCTCAGAGATCAAGCTCATGGCCGCCAACGACGGTGTCAGCGGCATAGAACTCTGGAAAACCGACGGCACCGCCGCCGGTACGGTGCTGGTGCAGGACATCAATCCCGCGGCCGGGTCGGGTTCCGACCCTGTCGGCTTCACCGAGTTCAACGGCGCGTTTTATTTCCAGGCCGACGACGGCGTGCACGGTAAGGAACTCTGGAAAACCGACGGCACCGCGGCCGGTACAATACTGGTGAAAGACATCAATACCGCGGCTGGGGCGAATTCTTACCCTTATGGCTTCATCGTGTTAAACGGCGCGCTTTATTTCAGAGCCGGCGCCGGCGTGAACGGCGCTGATCTCTGGAAAACCGACGGCACCGCCGCCGGTACGGTGCTGGTGAAGGAAATCGATGCCACGACCGTGGCGAACTCCTACCCTTACGATCTCATCGGGTTTACCGAGTTCAACGGCGCGCTTTATTTCCATGCCGACGACGGCGTGAACGGCAGGGAACTGTGGAAAACCGACGGCACCGCCGCCGGCACGGTGCTGGTGAAGGACATCAATACCGCGTCCGGGGCGAATTCCTACCCTGACGACTTCACCGTCTTCAATAACGCGCTTTATTTCAGAGCCAACGACGGCGTAAACGGCTATGAACTCTGGAAAACCGACGGCACCACTGACGGCACCGTGCTGATAAAGGATATTAATACCGCGACCGGGGCGGGTTCCCTTCCTCTCGGCTTCACCGTCTTTAACGACGCGCTTTATTTCGAAGCCGGCGAAAGCGTGAACGGCATAGAACTCTGGAAAACCGACGGCACCGCCGCCGGCACCGTGCTGGTAAAGGATATTAATACCGCGTCCGGGGCGAATTCCTTTCCTCGTGGCTTAACCGTCTTCAACAACGCGCTTTATTTCAAAGCCGGCGATGACATGAACGGCGGTGAGCTCTGGAAAACCGACGGTACCGCCGCCGGCACCGTGCTGGTAAAGGATATTAATACCGCGGCCGGGGCGAATTCCTACCCTTACGGCTTCGCTCAGTTCAACGGCACGCTTTATTTCAGAGCCGACGATGGCGTGAACGGCTATGGGCTCTGGAAAACCGACGGCACCGCCGACGGCACGGTGCTGGTGCAGGACGTCAATGCCGAGACCGGGGCGAGTTCCAACCTTTACGTCCTCATCGGCGCGCTTTATTTCCATGCCGACGACGGTGTGAACGGCATGGAGCTCTGGAAAACCGACGGCACCGCCGCTGGCACGCAACTGCTGAAAGACATTTGTCCGGGGCTGTGCGATGGAGTTCTGTATTGACCGGATCGACGTGCCGGTGCCTCGACGCGCGCAGCCGGAGCCCACGTATGGCGGAATAGCGCCGCGTGTTCCGCCGCATGAAAGAGCCCGCCCAGACAAAGGAATTTCCCCGACCACCGTCGCTATGGCGTTCCGGGAAATTGTGGCTTGACCGAGAACCCATGAATTGGGGACTTCATTTTTAGTTTTAACACCCGAAGAGGGGACTATGTCCAACCTTAAACGCTTATTGGTATCGACGGCCATTCTGATCAACCTCTTGCTTACTGCCTGCGGTGGAGATGGAGGTGGAACCGGGGGTGGAAGTGGAAGCACGCCTTCCGCCACTGCCGTTTCCATCGCGCTACCTGAAACCGGCCAGACCACCTGCACCGATGCCACCGGTGTCGTGATTGCCTGCGCCGGCACCGGCCAGGATGGCGAACACCGGGCCGGCGTGGCCTGGCCGAATCCGCGCTTCAGTGTGGACAATACCGGCAACTGCATGACCGACAACCTGACGGGGCTCATGTGGGCCCGGCAAGGTGCCCTGTCCGGAACCTGGCAGGCGGCTTTCGAACTCGCCGCGAATCTCAACCTTTGCGGTTTTACCGACTGGCGAATACCCAATCGCAAAGAGCTGCTCAGTCTCGTCAATTACGGTGAGGTGAACAACGGAACCTGGCTGCTCGGCAACGGCTTCACCTTTCAGATCGAATCCATCTTGTGGTCATCGTCGAGCGTTGCCGGTAGTGCGGACAGGGTCTGGGCGCTCATCGTGTTGCCAGGCATCCTGACCCAGGTGGCCAAGTCCCCCGGAATCAGCTCATTGCCTGTGCGCGCCGGAAGATAGGACATTCGGATATTGGACCCCTTCACACAATAGAAACGACATGAACCGATACGAATATTTTCCACTATGCAAAATGACGATGGGGATTACGCCACCCACATATCAAATAGCCTGATTACGGAGAATCCAAGCATGCGACACTTTCATCTGATACTGGCAGTAACCATAAGCCTGCTGCCCTTCACCACGGTGCAAGCCGCGCCCGCCGACCTGCCCGAAACCGGCCAGACCACCTGCACCGATGCCACCGGTGTCGTGATTGCCTGCGCCGGCACCGGTCAGGACGGCGAACACCGGGCCGGCGTGGCCTGGCCGAATCCGCGCTTCAGTGTGGACAATACCGGCAACTGCATGACCGACAACCTGACGGGGCTCATGTGGCTGCGGAGTCCGGATGCCACAGCCCGGACTTGGCAACAGGCTCTCGACTTCGCCAACAATCTCGAGCTTTGCGGCTCTACCGACTGGCGGCTGCCCAATGTCAACGAACTTGAAAGTCTGGTGACCAGTGAAGTTTCCGATCAGGCAAGCTTTCTGAACGGTCAGGGTTTCAGCGGCGTGCAGGCGGACAGTTACTGGTCCTCGACGATCTACGCCGGTTTTAGCTCTAGTTCATATCCTTTAGTATGGATCGTCGCCATGGCCGATGGCGCCATGGGCCCCATCCTTAGGTCCGAAAGCCACTTCGTCTTGCCCGTGCGTGCCGGGCAGTAGGGGTATTAGGAGAGTGGGAGGAGGATCATTTTGCGGCCCGAGGGGGCCGTTGCACTGGAAGGCAACGCCGGGGTCGAGGAGAATAACTGTTCTCCTCATCCCTCGCCCGCACCGTCTGCGTGCGCGTGTGCCATAACCTCTGGGCCCAACCGAAGCTCTTGTGGGTGGGCGATGCCTACCCCACGCACTACATACCTACATTCGAAAGCTTGTTTACTGCACCGTGAACGAACTCGCCGTAAACGCCACGTAGGCGGGATTGAAGATGCCGATGGCGCCGGTGGTTGCGCCCGCGGGGATGGTCACCTGTACTTGTGTATCGCTGATGACTGCCACCGCCGCATTATGCGCGGCGCCGACCCATCCCAGATTCGAGCCGGTGAAGCCGGACCCGTTCAGCGTCACCACCGTACCCACCGGGCCGGAACTGGGTGAGAAGTTCATGATGCCCTGTTGCTGGTAAGCCGTCGTGCTACTCGTCACCGTGAACGAACTCGCCGTAAACGCCACGTAGGCGGGATTGAAGATGCCGATGGCGCCGGTGGTTGCGCCCGCGGGGATGGTCACCTGCGCCTGCGTGTCGCTGATGACATTCACCGCGGCATTATGCGCGGCGCCTGCCCACGCCAGGTTCGAGCCGGTGAAACCGCTGCCATTCAACGTCACCACCGTACCCACCGGGCCGGAACTGGGCGAGAAGTTCATGATGCCCTGTTGCTGGTAAGCCGTCGTGCTGGTCGGCGTCGTTACCGCAGGCGTTGGTGTTACGGTTGGCGTCGTTGATGCAGAACCGAGCGCCGCACGTATCCCTTCCAGGAATTTCTGCGCAATCTTGGCATGCGCGGCTTCGGTCGGATGAATGCCGTCGTATAAATCGGCGGTCGTCAAAACCGAGTTCACGTCAACAAAGCGAACGCGTTGCCCTGCCGCGGCCCGCGTATCCACATTCCTGCGAATGACGGCGTTGAATTGCTGAACCAGCGTCGCGCGATCGATATTGTTCGGCTGAATGATCGCCGAGGTTTGCGGCGGAATCGACGCTACAAAGATCCAGGCATTGGGACGCGCTGTCCTGAGTTGGTCGATCAAGGCGTTATGGCTGGCACCGATTTGATCCGCATTCTTGGCTGCCCACCAAGCAGTGTCGTTGGTACCGATCATGAGCAGAATAATGTTCGGCTGCGCCGATGCCGTCCAGGCACTGGCATTGCTGGCAATGTTTTCGATGGAAAACTGAGGGTGTCCCTCGTGGTCTTTGTCGGTAATGCGCGTCCACTGGTCAGACTGCGTCCCCACGTAGCTGACGCCGCAGTTGTTCTGTTGCAAACCGGTATACAGATTATTGCGATACCCGCCGTTCACGCCGAGCGTGATGGAGTCACCCAGCGGCATGATGCCGGTACAACTTTGAAGCTGAGTGCCGCCCGTGGCGGGAACCGGAGCTGGAACCGGCGTGGGAGCAGGGGCAGGGGCAGGCGATGTTGACCGGTTAACGAGCTGGACGTTATCGATATAGTAAGTCAGATTCGACGTGCTGTTATTCTGAAATAAAATCTTTCGGAATGAGACGCCTTTGGGATTCATGACCGAAAGCGGAATTTCGACGTGATACCAGGCGTTTGGCGCAAAAGAAGGCACATAATTCGATATCTTCGCGGCCGTACCCCAGCCAAGATCCAGGCTCGCCACCAGCGAATTCATGGCGGCGCCCACCACGGGACCCGCGGACACATCGAAACTCAGATGGGTATAAAGATTGGCGGGTTGATCGACCCACTTCCAGTTGGCATCGCGGCTGTCAAGGCTGACCCCGCCCCAGGTGGTGGCGACCACTTTGATGGCGCTGGCTCCCGACTTCACAAGCTGGCTCTGGACCGTCGCGGTCGAGCTCCAGCCGGAAAGCTGCCAGAGAGATGCCGTGGCATCACTAAAGATGGCTTGCGATCCAACAGTTGTTGGCGGCGTTACCGGCGCAGGTGCGGGCGGCGGCGCGGTCGTTGTTGGCGGCGGCACTACCGGTACGGGCGGCGGCGCGGTGGTCGTTGACGCCCCCCACAACTTCTTCAGCAACGCCATCTTGTCCTGACGCACGTTCAAATTGTCGTCGAGGATGCCGCCGGTATCGCCGCTGTTGGGGGTGTAACACCAATAGAAACTGTTGCGGATGCCCTTGCTGAGAAGATAATCCACAAAAGCGTTCTGCCAGGTAACGTCCCGTTCCCTGCCCGTTCCCTGCCCGTACTTACCGCCCCACTCACCGACCACCACGGGATGCGTCCGAAAGAACTGGCCAAACAGGGTGTCCCAGTGTGCCGGCAGATTGGCTGGAAACGTGGAGGCGCTGAATGAAGACTTCTCGAACACGTCGGGGCCATAAGTGTGAGGCGTCAGCACCAGCTTGTCGTTCGGAATGTTAAGCGGCTGATAGGCCTGGGGCTGAAAGTTTTCGCCCCAGTTCGTGGGGATGCTCGAGTTCTCTATGCCGTCCCAGTTGCTGTTGATGCCCTGGACAAAGATCAACAAATTTGGGTTGGCTGCCAGCACCGCCGCCGAGGCGAGCTCCGCCGCCGGCTTCCAGAAGTAAATCGGGTTGGTGACGCTTGAGTCCCCCTCGCTCCAACGCACCGTGCCATTGGGTTCGTTATAGATATCGATGCCGAAGAAGTGGGTCAGGTGGGCGTAGCGTTTGGCGACATACGCGAGGTCGCGCAACCAGTTTTCCTGGGTGTAGGCCTGCTTGTTATATATAAGGTTGAAATCGGCCGCGTTCGACAGGAACCACGTCGGGTACTGTCGCACCATCGACACGCTGTGAAAATCGAGCAGAATGTACATGCCCTGACGATTCGCCTCGGCCATCCACAGGTCGAGGACATCCAGCGGGGTCTTGCCGATCAGGTCCGGATTGAGCTTGGCGTCAATGTAGCTCAGCTGATTGACGGGGGTTTTGTTGTAAAGCGTGTCGGGCACAAACGGCACGCGGATGGCGTTAAACCCGAGGCTCTTGATCTGCGCGATCTGTTGCTTCCAGCCCATGGCCCACAGGTATTGGGGCTGCAGGATCGGGGCGTTGAATCCGAAGTGGCTGACACCGCGAACCTGGATCTCCTGGCCCGAGGCATCGTATATCTTTCCCGCCTGCGCAAAGTAGCCGGCAGCTATTGCATTCGTGGTAGCTGCTATAGTAAAAAGTACGGCCAGCGCGAATGCCTGAAAAACACGGTAAACAAGACCCTTATTCATTCAAACCCCTCCCTGAGTACTGGTTGCCTCGATACATCGCAGTTCCATTGCCTGTATTCGCGCCCTGAGGGCAATCACACTGGCACCGGCGTTGCTATCTATAATCACTTGTCTGTGCGTTAGCCCACGTATGAGTTCCGAACATACACGGAGTTCATTGTCTATGCGCTAACGTACGCTAGGAGGGGTGATGCGACAGACGGGTGGTTAGACGATCACAATGGCAGTTTTTCCTGGGATTCGTCGTTGCTGGGGAGAGATGGAAACTGGAAGCCATAAAAAAAGGCCCGTATACGGCGCGGGCCCTTCAGAATTTCATACAGGCATAGTCGTCACTCGCCACTCCTGAGCGGAACGACGACAAAATCAAGCTGTTAAACACTTACGATATGCGCGGCTGAGTGAGCAGGGAGTTTTTTGTGGCGATGCGGCGGGTGACATGTGCGCCACCGTACCGATCCAGCACGTCGTTGCGCACACACTGTAATTTGTTAGCAAACCAGATTTATTATTAGCGGGAAAGTGACTGACCGCTATTCGTGAAATCTTTTTCTAACTGCTCATTGATCGTAAACACGACACTCGTTTTTCAACCGGATGACCAGTGTAATTCATTCAGGAGAAATTCCATGAAACGTACTCTCATTTATTCCGCTGTCATCGCCACATTGTTTTCTGCGGTGGCATCGGTAGGCATCGCGGCGGACAAGGACCGGGATCAGCGCCATCAGTCACAAGACCAGGTCTATGGCTCACAACTCATGAATCAGCAGGAGCGCGATGATTTTCGTGCCCGGATGAGCGCCGCGAAAACTGGCGAGGAGCGCGATCAGATCCGCCAAGCACATTACATCCAGATGAAAGCGCGCGCCAAACAACAGGGTATGACGCTGCCGGATGAACCTCCAGCGCAGGGGATGGGTTCCGGAGGAGGGATGGGTGGCCCCGGCGGTGGCGTTGGGCCCGGTAGCAGGCGGATGAATTAACAGTTTGTCGAAAAAGTCCGAAAAACAAGCAAATCCGTCACCCTGGCTTGCGCCGGGGTGACGTTGTGTTTTTCAACAAACTATTAGATTTGTGTATGGAAAAGTGAGTGGAATTATTTAAGCCATCGAATACACGCTGCATGATCATCAAAGGGGTGAGTGCCGGGGGAACCGGCGCTGACCCCTAGTACGCGGCTGGTTTATTTCTTCATGGCGTCCCTGGTTTTGTCGACGGAATCGTCGATTTTTTCGCCGGTCTTTTCCATCGGCCCCTGGGGATTGACCGCGTCCTGGATTTTCTCAACGGTGGTTTTCTTTTCACAAGCAATAAACCCAACCGCGAACAGCAGGCTGATGGACAAAATCGACAGCGTTTTCAAGGTAGACATGTGCTTACTCCTTTAGTGCAGGTTAAAGTTTCCGGCGCCAAACAGTCCGAGCAGCCCGATAATAATCAGATAAATGGCGACGATATAGTTCAGCAGGCGCGGCACGGCCAGAATGAGTATGCCCGCGACAAGTGAAATCAACGGGGCAATGCTTAAGGTCATGTTCATGCAGGGCTCCAATCAGACGTGTTGATGAAATGATGATCGCAACTTGGTCGGACCAGGTGTTCACCGATCTTCTTCGCATGAATAATCGTGTGGGTGCAATTCAACGCTAATGGAAACCCCACCAATTCCGCCAAAGAGATAAATACGCCGAGTGCACTCCTGGCTCTGTGCGTTATCGCACGTAGCCCGGTTTTTTCTAATATACCCGGCATCACCCCGTGGGGTCGGAATATACCGAAAGGATGCGCATCAGTGCTGCAGGATGTCAGGGCTTACAGGCTTAACGCAACCCCAGGAATCCAAGGACAAACAGCACGATGACCACTAGTCCGACTAAATAAACGATTGAGTTCATGTTATTCCTCGATATAGGCGGTAAAAGCTCACACGATGACAGACGGGCAGCCGGGCTGACTTCAAGAATGCCCGGCGGAATCGATGGGCGGATTACACGCGCGGTTTGCCGGAATCCAGGCTGGTATCATAGTAAGCATGGATTTTCTTCGCCCAAGTCGAATCCGACATGTTGGGCCATTTGTCCTTGTCGAATCCCGGCGCATCTTTGAGGCGATCCTTCTCTACATTGAGCATGAAGCGCTTGTTTTCCGTGTCCAGAGTCAACGCATCCCACGGCACGGCGAAAAATTTGTCGCCCATACCGAGGAAACCACCAAAAGAAAGCACCGCGTAGCGCACTTTGCCACTGCTGGTGTCCAGCATGATTTCCTTGATGTCACCCAGGTCATCCTCATTTTTGTTGCGGACACGGTTTCCGATGAGCGTGCTCGCGCCCATTATTTCCGGTCCGGGTCCATGCCGCATGTCGGCTCCATGTGCATCACCGTCGTGGCCTTTTTTTACATCATAGGTATCGAGAACTTCGTTTCTCATGATTATCTCCTGTTACGAATAATGTGAGCCAACTTCCTTCCTGCCCATGCCCGTTGCGGCACGGCTGACTCAAGACACCTGCCGTTCAATTGCACTTTTCAGCCAGCGAATGAATTTAAAAAAAAGTCAACCGCTTTTCTGGGGGTCGTGCCTGAAATCGCCATAACCCCGAATGTCATCCTCGAGATCGTCATAGCCCCGCGTGTCTTCCTTGAAATCGCCATAGCCGGCCAAGATCCGGCCTCCGATTTTTTGTGCCTGTCCTTTCTTTTCCATTAGCTTGTCGCGGGTGAGCTTGCCGCTGACTTCCTTGATCCTGCCTTTTGCCTGTTTGATTCGACCCTTGAATTGATCCTTGTTCATGATTGCCTCCTGACAACGAATTTCGAGAACTTCCCGCACCGCCTTACGCGGCAATACGGCCTCTGACCTGTCACAGTATGTGCGCCCAACCTCGATTGATCGGTGCGCTAGCCCACATGATCAGGAAATCCCGATCCCGCACGCTGTAAAGGGTTACACCCGGGGTGTATCGCTTGGCAGGACTCACTCAACAACCAATCTGTGATGTAAATCGAGGGACGATGATTGATGCGTTTGGAACCTGATTTATACTGAGCGAATGTCCTCAAAAGGTTTGGCCCAAATACCGCCATGGCATTACTTCGCCTTGCTTCGTTCCGGGCGCATGGCAGCGGCTGCCTGCTACCTGCTCACCCTCGCTGGATGCGCGAGCTTTCCCGACGCCGCCCATGAGATGGGGAAACCTCATGCAGAGACGGTTCAATTCGACAGCGCGCGCGGTCCTGTCTCGGCAAACAAAAGCGCCAACATTCTCGCAGAACTCAAAAGCCAATCCGGCGACATCGACATACTGCAAAAGCACCTGGCGCTGGAACAGGCGATTAACACCGACAGCCCGCTGGTGCTGGGCAACAGGCTGGTCCTGCTGCAAGACGGGCCGGCGACGTACCAGGCCATGTTCGCAGCCATGCGCCAAGCCAAAGACCATATCAACCTGGAAACCTACATCTTCGGAGACGACGACATCGGCAAACAGTTCGCAGATCTGCTGCTGGAAAAACAAGCCGCGGGCGTCCAGGTCAACCTGATTTACGACAGCGTCGGCTGCCTGAATACGCCGAAGGTTTTTTTCGAGCGCCTGAGCGCCGGTGGCATCCAGGTACTTGAGTTCAATCCGATCAACCCATTGACCGGCAATAAAAAGGAATGGCTGCTCAATAACCGCGACCACCGCAAATTGCTGCTGGTCGACGGCCGCATAGCTTTCATCGGCGGCATCAATATCAGCGAATCCTATTCCAGTAGCCCCTCCGTCAAGTCAGCCAGGAAAAATGAGGTGAACGCCGTGGGCTGGCGTGACACTCATCTTCAGATCGAAGGTCCGGTGGTGGCAGATTTCCAGAAGCTGTTCATGGACACCTGGACCAAGCAAAAGGGTCAGCCGCTGGCCCGGAAAGACTATTTCCCCAAACTCGGTAATCAGGGCGACGAGATCGTGCGCGCGATCGGCAGCGCCTCCGCCGATCCCCACAGCCTGATCTATCTCACGTTGCTATCGGCAATTGCCAATGCGGAACGGCGCGTGTATCTGACGAATGCCTATTTCGTTCCCGATCCGCAATTGCTCAAATCCCTGACCGACGCGGCACGGCGCGGCGTCGATGTGAGGCTGGTTCTACCAAGCTACTCCGACTCCTGGACGGTGTTCCATGCCGGACGCTCGCATTACACTAAGTTGCTCCGCGCCGGCGTTAAAATCTTTGAACGGCGCGGCGCGGTCATGCATTCCAAGACCGCTTCCATTGACGGCGTCTGGTCAACCATCGGTTCAACCAATCTGGATTGGCGCAGCTTTTTGCACAACGACGAACTCAACGCATCGATTCTGGGCCGCGATTTTGCCCGGCAAATGGACGCCATGTTTACCAGGGATTTGGCGGAGTCCAACGCCATCGACCTCGATCGCTGGAAGGAACGATCGCTGATGCTCCGATTGAAAGAGTGGCTGGCACGCTTCGCTGAGTACTGGCTGTAGCCAGATTCAGCGGGCGTGAGCTGACGGAAAACGGGTTCTAATGCCCGTTTTTCGCTTAGAACTTGAACTCGAGTCCGGCCGTGAAGGTATTGAGGTTGGTATCCGCCACTTCATAGCGTTCCGCGTCGAGGCGTAATGCGAAGTTTTCAGTAAAGCCAAACTTGAAGCCGCCACCCCAGAACGGATCGTTGCCTTTACTGGCTCCCAGCGCTCCGCCCAATGACGAATCCGATTCCCACCAGAACTGTCCGACCTTTGCAAAAGCCGTCGACGTGGTTCCCACCGGCATCGAAAATACCGCCGACAGGCCCTTGCCATCGGATTCGAACCTGTCGCTGCCGTTGCTGACACGGTTGAAATCGACCCACGAGCCTTCGACGCCGAACCAGTTGTTGAACTGACCGCCAATGACCGCCTTCAATACATCATCATTGTCGTCAAGATCGCTTTTTTTGATGCTATAGGCGCCCCACGAACCACCAAAATATACCCCGGGACCTTTTGCCTGGGCAGCGGTAGCGCTCAGTGGACCGAGCAACAGCACGGCCGACAAGCCGATGAGAGAACTTAGTTTTTTGATTCGCATGTCTACAGCTCCTTATCCGATTGGATTAATCAGTGAAAATTCAGCGTATCACCCATACCGCCATGCTTCTGTGTTCTGGCGCACATAAAGTTCGAAATATTGTGGCTGAGGCATCCACGATATGACGAAGACCCGGTTAGTTAAATAACGACCAAAAGGGGCTCAATGAAGGTGTCAGTCGTTCAACGTGAACGATTAATCTCCGAGACGGAGTTTTGTCTCGCTCGAATTTTCGTCAACGCGCCTCGAGAACCATACCCGTGACAACAAGGTTACCGTGGAACTCGAAACGCCCCTTCCAGGACTTTGTGTCATACTCCAGCAGCGCGATACTCCGCCGTGGTCGCAGAGCGAAGCATCCTGAACTCGCATAGTTGGCGGGAATATCCACCGTGACATCGTCGTACTCCAGCCACTGCCGGGTCACGCCGTTTTGGCACTTATAGAAAGATTCTTTGGCGCTGAATATGATGGCGGCACATCGAACCTGCTCCAGCTCACGGAGCGCAGCGAGCCAGACCATCTCTTCGGGCGTGCAGATGGTCGGCCAAATTTCCGGCGTCACTTGCCCGACGATTTCCATATCCAGACCGATGGCGCGGAACTGGCTTTGCCTTGCGACGACGGCGCCACACATGCCGGTTGTGTGAGATATGCTGCCGACGACGGTATCCGGCCATTGCGGCCGCCGGTCGCTGTGCATGCGCAGTGGGTAGTCAATGAATCCGAACTCTGCCAGGGCTCGGCGCGCGCAAAGGCGTCCGGCGGCGAACTCCTGCATCCGCTTCGGAACGGCGCGCACGAGTTGCTTTGCTTCATCGGGCAATAACAGCGACGGGTCGCCGGCTGTCCGAAGTTCGGCGGCCGCCACGCCCGGCGGGAACAAACTGGCCAACAGCGAAGAAGGACTCGCGGGATTGTTTTGAAACGTCGGGGTGTAACCATATTCGACTGACTTATGACCCGCAGCACCAGGGGAATTCCGGCTGCTCCAGTTTTCCTCAGTGGATATGATGTGCCTCGACATGTTTATTTATGCGCTCACGGTGCGTCGTTTCCCCGGTTTGTCATAAACATCCATCAACGCCGAGACTTGTGCGGCCATCTGCTCCAGGCCCTGGCCCTTGAACACAGTGAAATGATCGCCGTCAAGGACGGAAACATCGACGCCCCCCAACGCGAAGGCGCCCCAGCCCATCCGGGGATCGAGAAACAGGCCTTTGGGCTCCTGGGCGCTGCACAAAAGCGTTATTTTTCCGGAGTAGGGTTTGGGCTCATAGGCTCGCGCTGTTTCTTCAAGATATGCGAGCAGCCATTGATCGTAATTTTCTGCACTTGACTCTCTGGCCTCGAATGCGACGCGTGCCGGCGCATTGCCCGGCGAGCGGCCAAACCAGCGCAACAGTCTTTTATACATGACTCGCTGTTTCAGGAACGCAGCCAGCGTCTGCTCACGCGACATCATTCTCTGCCAGTCCGCGCCAATCAGTTGCCAGCGATACGAGTAATCGGCAAGGATGGCGCGCGTCCGGGAAAGTCGTCGATGGTGGCCCGGCGCCCAGGCATCGATCATGGCGAGCAGCGACACCTCGTGTCCCGCTTCGGTGAGCTGTCGCGCCACCTCGAAGGCCAGCACCCCGCCGACGCACCAGCCGATCAGTTTGTAAGGCCCGGTGGCTTGAAACTTGCGGATAAGCTGCACGTACTCGGCAGCAATGGCTTCCAGCGTTTGCGGGAAGCTTTCGCGCTCTATCGAAGGATCGAATAGCTGAAGCGCCGTGAGAGGTTGGTCCGGGCCGAGGCGTCTGGAAAGATTGTAATAATAAACACCGGTGTTATGGATGGCGATCAAAGGCGGCTTCGAACCATTAGGCTGCAACCGGACCACTTGCCGAAAATCGAATTCGCGCTGACCGCTGTGCGTCAACAGCTTTGCCTGCTCGACGATGCTCGATGCCCTGAACAGGGTCAACAGGCTCAGGCGCTGTCCGAACTCTGCTTCGATACGGGCCAAGAGTCGCGCCGCCAGCAGGGAATGACCGCCCGATTCGAAGAAATCCGCCGTCTTGTCAATCGTCCCCAGCCCAAGCACCGAACTCCAGATCCTTGCCAGACGACGCTCAATCTCGTTGAGTGGTTGCACCGTTTCCATGTTTTGACGGGGTGCCGGTACCGGCAGGGAGCGGCGATCGATCTTGCCGTTTAGCGTGCGTGGCAACGCATCCAGTATGACGATGGACGAAGGACACATATAACCCGGCAAGGATTGCGCAAGGCTGGCGCGCAATGCACCAATCAAGACTTCAGACGGTTCCGCCCGGGCGTTCTGGGGAACCGCGTAGGCCCAGATCGCGCCCTCCCCCGAAGGGTCAAGTCCGAGCACGGCGACGGCCTCGGCAATGCCCGGATGGCGCAACAACACCGTCTCGATTTCTCCCAGTTCGATGCGAAAACCCCGCAACTTAATCTGGTGATCGGTACGGCCGAGATACTCCATGCTCCCGTGCTGTTTCATGCGGACCATGTCACCGGTACGGTACATCATCGCGCCGGCATGCTTGCGGAACTTGTCGGGGATGAATTTTTCCCTGGTTGCCTCCGGCTGCTCGAAATAGCCGTGCGCGACTCCGTCGCCCCCGATACAAAGCTCGCCGGGCACGCCGCACGGCACCAGCTCCTGATGGCTGTCAACAATGTAGAACTGCGTATTGGCGATCGGCGGCCCGATCGGAACCGTGCCCTCGCCGGACTCGGCCCGAAGCGCCGAGGACCAGACGGTGGTCTCGGTGGGTCCGTACATATTCCAGAGTTCGCCGCCGCATTCCAGGAGCCTTTCAGCCAGCTGGCGCGGCATTGCTTCGCCGCCGCACAACATCTTGAGCGGCGGGTTTCCATGCCAGCCTGCTTCAAGCAGGACCTGCCACATCACCGGTGTGGCCTGCATGAAGCTGGCATGGTGTCGCTGCAAAAGCGCGAACAACGCAGCGCCGTCGGCCATTTCCTGTTCCTTCGCCAAAACCAGCCTGGCGCCGACGATCAAAGGAAGAAACAGATCCGGCACCGCCATGTCGAAAGAGATCGTGGTAACCGAAACCACTGTGTCTTCATGGGTGAGCCCGGGTTGACGCCGCATCGCGCAAAGCAGATTGACCAGTGCGCGGTGATGTATCGCCACTCCTTTTGGCCGTCCGGTCGATCCGGAGGTGTAGATGAGATAGGCGGGATCGTCGGGCGATACGGACGGTGGCAAAGCTTCCGCGCTCTGTTTTTCAATCAGCATGGATTGGGAGTCGACAACGATTACCGACATTGCCTCATGCACCAGGCGCTCGCGTAACGAAGCTTGCGTAATAAGAGCCGCAGGTCGCGAGCTCTCGAATATGTACTGAAGTCGCTCTGCCGGATATGTCGGGTCGAGCGGGATATAGGCACCGCCGGATTTAAGAACGGCCAGGAGCGCCACCATCAACTCGGGCGAGCGGTCCAGAACCACCGCGACCCGGCTGGTCGGCTCCACCCCGCGTCGTCGCAGCTCATGCGCCAGCCGGTTCGATGCGAGGTCAAGTTCACGATAGCTCATGCTGCGCTCACCGCAAACCACGGCTGCTGCATCTGGCGTGCGTCTGGCCTGGGCTTCGAAAAGTTGCGGCAGCGTCAGATGCCTCGGATATATTGCGCTGGTGCGATTGTTTTCGACGACCAGCTCATGGCGCTCGCTATCGTCGAGGATCGCCAGGCTCGAGATTTTGCGCGCCGGGTCGGCCACCACGGAGCGCAACAGTACCTTGAGATGATCGAGAAGATGGACGATCGTCCGATTCTCAAACAAATCAAGATTGTATTCACAGCATACGCTCCAGCCTTCCGGTCCTTCCACCATGGAGAAATCCAGATCGCAGGCCGCTCGCACGGAACACGAGGGCAGCTCAATCAGCCTGAAGCCGGCAGAGCTATTACTCGCCATGAACGGCCGCGGGAACGTGAAATTCACCGAAAACAGCGGATTCCGGCTCAGGTCAGGCGCGGGCTTCACGATCTCGATCAGATCTTGCGGCGTAATCTGCTGATGCTTCAGGATGCCAGCAAGATTGTCGCGGGTGCGCGCCAGCATTTCGAGGAAGCCTGGGTCGCCCGACAAGTCGTTGCGCACCACCAGCATGCTGCTGAACAGGCCAATCAGCTTCTCGAGATCCGCCTCGTCTCGACCGGCGAATTCGCTGCCGATGGAAATATCGGATTCCCCTGTAAAGCGGTGCAGCAGTGTGAGCAGCGCCGTCAGAACGGTGACAGGCAGCGTGGCACCGTTAAGGCGGCCAAGCTGCGCCAACTCGTCGGTCAATTCTCTGCCCAGCGGAACCGACAGGGTGCCTCCATTCGGCGTCAACATCGGTGGGCGCGCGCGGTCGGTTTGAAGTTCGAAATGCTTGAGGCCGTGCAAGGCACGCTCCCAGTAATCTGCATCCGTCTGCCGGATTGGCCTGGTGAGTCTTTGCACCTGCCCTGCGGAAAATTCACCGTAACTGACAGGCAGATCCGGCAACACCGGAGGCCGCCCGGCATCCAGAGCCGCATCAATTTCACTCAGCTCGCGCGCCAGGATGTTGATCGACCACGAGTCACTAACGATATGATGCAGCGTCACCAGCAATACAGAAACATCCTTGCGCAGGCACACATGCGTCATTCGCATTAGCGGTGGCGCCGATAAATTGAATGGGGTGCACGCTTCCAGACGTGCGATGTGCTCGGTTTCTGTCAGCGCTTCCGCTTCGGGTAATCCGGTCAAATCGATGATGGGAATGTGGAAGGAAACGTGCGGCTCGACGATCTGCATGACTTCGCCACCGGCCTCCGCGAAAAACGTGCGCAAGGCCTGGTGCCGCTCCATGATCAACCGAAATGTTTTTTCCAGTCGGGCATTGGAAATCGTGCCTTGCAGACGCCAACGCACGGTGATGTTCAGTGATGGATGACGCGGGTTGAGTTGATGCAGCAACCAGAAGCGACGCTGGCCTGGAGAGCAGGGAAACTGGAGCCTTTCCTTCCCCGCCATAACGGGTGACCGGGCGCGCATTGTTGACACCATGACGTCATCAGTCGTTGCGGTACTCATGTCGTCAATGTTTTCCCGGATTTTGACTGTAGTACCCACGAATCATGGGGCTGAATACCGGCAGCAAAGCTTTGGCGGAAGCAACATCTGAACAGCCTTTTATCCGTTCGCCATGGCCAAAGAAAAATAGCATGCAGAAAATCCTTTCTGCCTATTTCAGGTTAATGAACAGACACGGACGCTATGCTTACAGGGCCCCCGGGTCTGTACGCAGACGTACATACATTGCGGTTCAACCGACTGCAGTCTTTGTCTCGGCCAGGAGCTGGTGGCGCCGGGTGTGAGGGGTTTAACAGTGCGGCGCCGATTCCTTGTGTACGACACCGCACAGACTGTAATGCCTGTGGCCCTATAAAAAGCTATTTCAAATCATCAGTTTTTGAGCTGGTCAATCCTGTCGATGATAGGGAATCTGGCTGATGGTGCCGGCAGGAGCGGTCAGCGCATTTGTCTCTGTCGTTGTAAATGGGTTTTCCATGCGTCAATGCCGTCATATGGGACGGGTACTTGCTTATGAACAATCTCCCCGTCGTTTCCCGAGAAACCACCGTATCGGTGGTCACGCCGGTTATTCCGCTGAACTTCGTTTATCCCGGCCTTTCGCTGGCGCAGATTC
>NZ_JANLGY010000022.1 GCF_024653915.1 Sulfuricaulis sp.
CCACGGAGGCTTCGATACACTCGGCCCCGCCATCCGTGGCGGGGCGCTCGCCGGGACGAAGACACGTTAAGTGTCTTCGTCTGTTTCCGGCTCGCCCTGTTAATCCTGTCTATTACATTTTAGAAGCTTTTAGTCGCCAACTACTTTGTTCACTACTTCTTCTTGGGCGCGGCTTTTTTCTTCGTGGATTTGGCAGCGGTTTTCTTCTACGCCTTTTTCGCGCCGCCCTTGCCGGCGGCCGACCCGGCCGGCGCCTTGGCGCTGCGCACGCGCTCAATCAGTCCATGGACATACTCAATGTACTTCTGTGTATTCGCGACCGCGGTTTTGGCGGCGTCGATGCCGGATTCACCTGGCTTGAGCTGGCGGTAAGCCATCTCAATCACATCATCATCCAACACGACGAAACGTCCAGCCATCGGACCGGCCATACGACAGACTTCCTCCACACTCGTTTTCGCGCGCAGATTGATTTCATGCAGTTGTTTGGCGCGGGTCGGCCCAACCCAGCTCATGATTGTCCAGTGATCTCCCGGCGCGCCGGGCTTGTCGAGAAAATCCTGCCATACCTTAATGGCTGCCTGGCAATCCTTAATAACACTTTCAAGGCGGGTCAGCACTTCGTCACGCTGTTTTTTGCGGTCGGCTTTCCAGCGCGATACCAGATCAATCGCTCGGTCCAGGCTATCCATGGTTATCTCCGTTTTCCTTGGTCTTAAAAAAGTACACCACAGCACGCCGTGTGGTTTATTCATTTATTCTGGGACAAGGGATGAGGGCTGACAAGGTAATCACAAACAAAATAAATCGTCTTTTTTGCCGGGTTTTTTGCCTGATCCGGAAAGAAACGCCCGGCGGCGGCCGGTACCGGAGGAACGGCGGGGTTTCGGCCCGGGGCGTATGCTATTTCGCCAGCTTGGCCTCGGAAAGCACTCGCTGTCCGGCAAAACGGATGGTCAATATTCCGGCCAGGCACACCAGCGCGGTGCCACCGAAGGACAGGAGATCCGGAATTTCACTCCAGAAAACCCAGCCGATGCCGGCGGCAAATACCACGATGGAATAGGTAAACGGCCCGACCTGGGCGGCCGGCGCGTGCGCATAGGCACGCGTCAGCAATAGTTGCGCCAGACTGGCCAGCGCACCCATCCCGATCAACAACATCCAGAGACCGGGGTCGGGCGTCTGCCAGCGCCAGGCCAGCGGCACCGCGGACACCACCGTGCAGACAAGGCTGAAGTAGAAAACAATGCGCAGCGTCGGCTCTGTTTTCGAGAGGCGCCGGATGCTGACCATCGCCATTGCCCCGAACATCCCCGAGGCCAGACCGATCAGCGACACCGGCGTGAACAGGCCCAGCCCCGGCTTCAGTATCAGCACGATGCCGACAAACCCGACCCCGATAGCCGCCCACAAACGCAGGGAGACCTGTTCGCCCAGCCACAAGGCAGCGATGAACGGAATGAACAAAGGCGTCGAATAATTCAGCAACACCGCCTCGGACAGCGGCAGATGGGCAATGGCGTAGAAGTAGCAGTACATGGCCGAGACGCCGGCCAAGCCGCGTCCCAGATGGCCGCGCCACTTCGCTGTCTTCAGCTGGCCGAGCCCACGGTGCAGCACCCACGGCAGCAGCGCGAGCAGACCCATGGCACTGCGGAAAAATACCACCATTTCGTTCGGCAACTCGGTCGAAAGGTATTTCACCATTGCCCCCATGGTGGAGAACAACAGTCCCGAGGCGATCATCAGCAACGCGCCGCGGCGCAGGTCCTCCGGGTACACAGGCGTATATCTCTAGAGCCCCCCGCGCAGCATCAGCTCGCGCGGATCGAGATTCAGGTAAGTCTGGTCCGCGATATACGGGTCGGGGTGACGTCGGAAATGATGCTTGAGCAATATGAGTGGCGCGGCGAACGGCGCGGCGCCCCGACGGTAGGCATGAATCATCCCAAGCAATTCGGCTTTGTCATCGGCGTCCAGATACTTTTTCAGATAACCCATCAGATGCATCAGCACATTGGCATGGCGTGCCGGTGTTGCCAGCCGCTGGAATGCCTGCATCATTTGTAAAAGATATTCGTGCCCTGACTCTTTCAGGTTACGTCGCCCGGCCTGCGCCACCAGTCGCCCCAGCGCGCGATAGGCTTCCACGTCATGGGCCATGAGCGCCAACTTGTGGCGCGTATGAAATTCCACCAGCCGCGAAGCGGTCAATCCTTGGACGGTAAACTCCTGCCAACGGTGATAAACGAACACGCGCTCGATGAAATTCTCCCGCAGGCGCGGATCGCTGAGCCGGCCCTCTTCCTCGGCCGGCAGCCAGGGTTGGCCGGAGAGAAACGCGTCGGCATAAATTCCCCGACCCCTCTTCGCCGGCACTCCGGCATGCTGATAAACCTTGACGCGTTCCATGCCGCAACTCGGCGAGCGGCTCTTGAAAACATATCCGCTCAGGTCGGTGAGTTTGCGCGCCTGCTGCTTCCCATAGGCAGCGAGTTTGTCCGTGACATCGATCGAGGCGTCCTTCACGCCGACGGCGCGTGGTGCAGCGGTGCTGCCCACCAGCCGAATCGGCGGGCGGGGTATCCCCAGGCCAATGGCGACTTCGGGGCAGACGGGAACCCACTCAAAGTACTGCCCGAGGGTGCCGGTCAGTAAAGTATCGAGCTTGTGATTGCCATCAAAGCGCACCTTCTGTCCCAGCAGACAGCTGCTGATGCCGAGACTGATTTTTGAATCGCCTCTGTCCGGGAATTTCATGGCTGTTGCTGTCCCTGTCTGACCCATGCCGTCATTCTAAGTCAAAGTCAGGTATTGTTGAGTCGACGCAGGCACTGTGGAATTGAGCATGATTCTATGCCGCGTGCCCGTCACGGCGCCCGTGAGCCACCCACTATCAGCCCGAGTTCATGCTACATATATGTAATTGGCACAGACCTTGCCTTCACTCGCTATATATCACTCTTTTGATTGGAAAAGTTGGGATGCCCTGCAGCACGCCATCAGGTTTCACGCTGGTAGAATTGGTGATCATCATTGTGGTCCTGGGCATTATTGCGGCTGCTGGCATTCCACGATTCATCGACATCAGCAGACAAACGCTCGTGGCAAGCATCGATGCTACGGGCGCTTCCCTCCAAAACGCCGTGATCCTGATGCAGGCGAATGTTACTGCCAAAGGTACGACCCGCCCTTCGAATAACGTAGTTGGATTTGGCGACGGCACCGTGGACATTAACACCGCCGGCTTTCCCACGGATACCGCCAGCACCAATCCAGCCCTTAATGACACAATCAGCACTGCCAAATGCCAGCGCGTCTGGAATGGGATTCTGCAAAATCCCCCTACAACTACTACCAGCGGCGCTGTATACAGCTCGGCAGCTCCCCAGCTTTATCGGGTGCAAATAGCCGGCGCAGGTCCCACTTTGCTTTGTCGCTATACCTACCGGAAGGTGGCCAGCCCGGTGCGACGCTTCGATTACTACGTAAACACAGGCAGGGTTATCGTTACCAATCCCTGATCCGGCGATCCGGACAGGATCGCCTGGCTCAACCTGGCACACCACAATGTGTCAGCCACGATATAGCGTTGCCGGTGCTAAAGTTGCGCTTATGCTCATCCCGCAGCTGGTCGCACACCGGGGCTACCCCCGACATTATCCTGAAAACACCCTGATCGGACTCGAGGCCGCCATTACCACGGGCGCGCGCTTCGTCGAAGTCGATGTGCAGGTTTCGCGCGACCGCGTGCCGGTACTGTTCCATGACCGTGACATGAAACGCTTGTGCGGCGTGCACGGCAAGGTCCACGAACTGCGCTATGAGCAACTTTGGCGCCTGCGAGTGGCCGAGCGTGAACGTTTCGGTGATCGTTACAAGGATGTGCATATCACCCGCCTGGCCGAACTCGGTCACCTCCTGATGCGCCAGCCGGAGGTAACTGCCTTCGTAGAGCTCAAGCGCAGTAGCATCAAGCGCTTCGGCGTCGACACAATGCTCACGCTGGTGCGACGCTCGCTCAAACCGGTACTTGCTCAGTGTGTTCTGATCTCCTACTCGCTCGAGGCGCTGGTAGCGGCACGAAACCAGGGCTGGGCGCGGATCGGCGCCGTGATCGATCAATGGGATGAGCACAAGCAAGAACTCATCACCAAAATGTGTCCGGAGTTTATTTTCTGTGGGACAAATAGCCTGCCGCGTGAAGGCAAGCTTCAAATTGACGCTACGAAGCTTGTCGTATTTGAAGTGGCGGATTCTAATGTGGCGCTAGCACTGGCGGCGCGCGGGGTGGATTTCATCGAGACCTTCGCCGTCGGCGAAATGCTCCAGGAATTTTCCCGCCTCGCGCCTTCCTGATGACAGCGGCGACCTACGATGTTGTGGTTATCGGCGGCGGCATCCATGGCGTCGGCGTGGCCCAGGCCGCGGCGGCAGCGGGCTATTCGGTGCTGCTGCTGGAACAAAAGACGCTCGCCAGCGGAACGTCCAGCCGCTCCAGCAAGCTGATCCACGGCGGGTTGCGTTATCTTGAAGGCGCGCAGTTCGGGCTCGTGCGCGAATCGCTGCGGGAGCGCGAAATCCTCCTGCGCAACGCGCCCGAACTGGTGCGGCGCGTACCCTTCTACATTCCCGTTTATTCCTCGACCCAGCGCCCACCGTGGATGATCCGCGCGGGACTGTCCCTGTATGCCCTGTTCGGCGGGCTTTCCCGCGACACGCGTTTTGAGTCCGTACCGCGTGCACGCTGGGAAAATCTCGACGGTCTCGACACCCGTAATCTGCTGGCAGTGTATCGTTACGAGGATGCTCAGACCGACGATGCCCTGCTGACTCAGGCGGTGATGCGTTCGGCGCAGACGCTCAGTGCGGAATTGCGTTGCCCGGCCAATTTTCTTTCGGCAATACGTGACGAGACCGGTTACCGGGTGCATTATCTTGATAATAGTGGGGAACAGACCTGCCATACCGGGTCGCTGGTGAATGCTGCCGGCCCCTGGGCCAATACCGTCCTTGATCGCATCACTCCGCGTCCTCCGATACTGACGGTGGACCTCGTTCAGGGCGCGCACATTCTCGTTGAAGGCGAGACTCGTCACGGCGTTTATTACGTCGAGGCCCCGAGCGACGGCCGCGCCGTGTTTGTCATGCCGTGGAAGGGGAGCACACTTATTGGTACCACCGAAACACCCTATGACGGCAACGACCCGGGGGCGGTGCGAGCACGCCCGGAAGAAATTTCCTACTTGCATGAAACGTGGCAACACTATTTTCCAAATGCTCACGGCCGGCTGCTGGACAATTTTGCCGGACTGCGCGTGCTGCCGCAGGGATCGGGGTCGGTATTCCGTCGTTCGCGCGAAACTGTCTTGCATCCGGACAATACCTACCGCGTGCGCCTCGTTACCGTTTACGGCGGCAAGCTCACCGGCTACCGCGCGACGGCGTCCAAGGTCATGCGCCTGCTCCGGCCATCGCTCCCGTTGCACGCGGCGGTCGCGGACACAGCAAAGTTGAAGCTTTCGCTGTAACACGATGTGGCGACGGCATCACCTGAAATGAGTTTTTCCGGCTGCCAAACCGCGTTGAGAATGTCTCCAAACTCCTTGGTGTTAAAGTCCTTTTCCATAAGAGGCAAGGGGTGGCTTGCCTAGCGCGCACTTCTTCCACAGAATGCGGGAAAACCTAAGCCCAGCGGGCCATATGGAAGGGGCGTGAAATGAATATTTTCGTGGGCAATCTTTCTGCAGCGGTGACGGCGGATGACCTGCGTCTGCTGTTTTCCGGCTACGGCACTATCGTCAATACCATTATCTTGCGCGATACCGACACCGGACTGCCTCTCGGCTACGGCCACGTGTACGTGGTGCCGGAACAAGCCGCCTACGAGGCCCTCATCAACCTCGACAAGACAAGCCTGAAAGGCAGTGCCATCACGCTGCGCGAATGTGTTTATCGCGCAGGCCAGGAACGGCGTCTGCGCCGTTTTCCATGGAGAGGCAGCGAGCGGCGCGTGGCGGATTCACGCCGACATAACGGCTACGAAAAAACATCCCCGGCGTCTTCTCAGCAGCGTCTCAGCTGAGGATCCGTTCAATCGTCCAGTAAATTCCGACCGCGGCAATCAGCGCCGACAACGGCTGCACCAGGCGCGCTCGGTACCAGCTTTTGGTTTTCCACCACAGTCCGATCAGCAGAAAGGCCGAGATGATCACGGTAAGCTGGCCCAGCTCCACCCCGAGATTGAACGTCAACAGCGCCGTCAGGAATTCAGAGCGCGGCAAACCGATCTCCTGCAACACCCCGGCGAATCCCATTCCGTGCAGCAGGCCGAAACCGAAGACCACGAATGCACGCCACGGTTTCAATTCCGCCGTGATCATGTTTTCCACCGCCACGTACGCAATCGACGCCGCGATCAACGGTTCCACAATCGCGGGTGACAGCGAGACGATGCCGTAAATACTCAAACCCAGTGTAATAGTGTGCGCCACCGTGAAGGCGGTTACCTGAATCAGCAACGGCTTCCAGCGGATGCTCAACAGAAAAAGCCCGAGCACGAACAGAATATGATCAAGACCCTTGGGCAGGATATGAGTAAAGCCATGCATGGTGTATTGCGCCGCGACTTCCAGCCGCGTTTTCTGCACCAGACCGACACCCAGAATGTAGGGCTCGCTCTTGGCGCCGTCCTTGAGCCACAGCGCCACCGTTTCGCCGACGGATACGGCTGGCAGACGCACAATGGATTCGCCGAAATATGCCGCATAGGTCCAATGGAAGACACGTGCCCCCGGGGGAATGGCTCCACACAAGTGCAAACGCGTCAGCCGTGCGCGCGCCGGATCGCCAACCTCTGGAACAACGAGCGCACACAAGGCTGGCTGCATGCGTGCATCGTCAAACAAAATCGAAACACCTTCGAGGTACTGCGGCAGGAACTCGCGGATTTTCCGTTCTAGCACCGCGGACGGCAGTTCACGCAGGCGATTGTAAGTCTGTGCGTTGGGCGATTCGCTGGTGTCCTTGTGCTGCGGACTCACGCCCGCAATCACCGCCTCCATGTTGGCGCTGATTTCAATGTCGTAGTTCCCGGCGTTGAAATTCACGGTCGCAATCGCGGGACGGATTTCATGAGCACGCGCGTTGTCCATGCCCACCAGAACAAGCAAGGCAGTCAAAAGTATCGGCAGTCGAGACATGGTTACTTGTTCCAATATCCAGCGCAGCGGGTCAGGAGGCTTATGCTATGCTGCGAACCGAGATGGCTTCATGGATCTGTGTGTGACAATAAAATTCCGCGCGCAGTTTATTCGAAATTCACACCGCCTGCTTGTCGCCGCATTCCTGGCTATCGCCGTGCCGACGGAAGCCCATGACTTCTGGATCGAACCTCAAGTATTCCAGCCCAAGCCCGGAAGCGCCGTGCCCATACGCCTGCTGGTGGGTCAGGATTTCAAGGGCGATTCCGTGCCCTATTTCCCCCAGAAATTCGAACGCTACATTATCGCGGGCCCGGCCGGCACACGCCCGATCCCCGGGGTGCTGGGCGATGAACCCGCCGGCACGGTAACACCGGCCGCACCCGGGTTGTACATCATCGGATTGCACACTAAACCGGATTCGGTCAGCTTCGACACCCTCGAAGAGTTCGAGAAATATCTGCGCAAGGAAGGCCTCGAACGAAACCTGGCATTACAACAGCAGCGCCAAAAATCCGGGAAAAAAATTGAAGAGACTTATTTTCGCTGCGCCAAATCGCTTATCGCCGCGAGTACGCCGCCGGATACCGCCGCCGATCAGGTACTCGGGTTTCCTCTGGAATTCATCGCTGAAACCAACCCTTACCGGACGCCCAAACTGCGCCTGCGACTGCTATACCAGAACAAACCGCTCGAAGGGGCGCTCGTGGTTGCCTTTAATAAGGCTGAGCCTCTCGCCAAACTCAAGGGGCGCACCGACGACAACGGCCGCGTCGAGTTTATTCTGCCACGCTCCGGCGTCTGGCTTGTCACATCGGTGCACATGATCCCGGCGTCCTTCTTTTCCAGTTACGACTGGGAAAGCCTGTGGGCCTCGCTGACGTTTGAACGACCATAAGGTGCTCATCACATGAAAATTGTGAAATTTATATTTTCAACACTGGTGATCTGTGTCAGCTTTTTTCACACTGCTCTTGCCGCC
This sequence comes from Sulfuricaulis sp., assembly GCF_024653915.1. Classification (NCBI taxonomy): domain Bacteria; kingdom Pseudomonadati; phylum Pseudomonadota; class Gammaproteobacteria; order Acidiferrobacterales; family Acidiferrobacteraceae; genus Sulfuricaulis; species Sulfuricaulis sp. Next base: position 8,188 of record NZ_JANLGY010000022.1, read on the forward strand.
GAGTGGATCGGTCCGGATGAAAAGATTTCGGGATCATACAACGCGAAACAGCTGGAACAATTGCTGGAACAAAACAAACCGACCAAAGACGAAAATATCAAGGTCGTGCCCTTGTTCCGTAATGAGCGCTCCTCAAATATTCTGGTGCAGGTGCGGGATCGTGAACCGCTACACCGACATATCGACAGTGACATCACGGTGTTCATGCTGCGCGGTGAAGGCGACATCCGCCTCGGCAAGGAGACGCGACCTGTCAAAGCCGGCGACGTCATTCACATTGAGCGCGGCGCCGTTCACGCCTACATCAACCGCGGCCCGGAACCGGCGGTGGCACTGGTCGTCTATAGCCCCGCACCCGGCCCGAGGGATCGCGTACTGGTGGAAGAAAAAACAACTAAGACACCCTAACAAAAAGAAAGAATCAGACAGGATTTACAGGATTAAAAAACATGATTAACAGGATTAATTCTTAATTTTTAAAATCCTTAATCCTGTAAATCCTGAAAAATCCTGTTAATCCTGTTTATTTCGTTATCGTTTTAAGCTCTGTGGTTTTGTGAGCGCACGATTCATTTCCACGCGCCAATCTTTATAGCGCCGCATCAGCCCCGGATTCGGTTTTGGTGCAAACGAGTCGCCCGGTTTTTCCTCCGGCCAGTTGGCCGGGAATCTCGCGAGCAGATAGGCCGTCCCGCGCACTGTGGCCTCTTGCTCCGTTGGCCGATACACCGGTAAGCCGCTTAAATCTGAAAGCCGCTGACATAAACCATCGAGCCGAGACAATCCGCCGGAAACGAGGAGGCGCCCGGGTTGCGGCGGGATTTTCCGCATGATCTCGAAATTTTCCTGCAAAAGAAAAATAATGGACTCGGCCACCGCGACAACCTTCTGCCACGGCTCACCGTCACCGATCACGTGTGAAGGAAAATCCGCCGCCCAGAACGGCGCGCCGAGGCCGGCGACGCCGTTGAGGAACAGTGGAATATCGCCGTCGTGTGCAAGCCATGCGGGCAGCTGCGCCTCGACGTCCTTCAAACCCCATTCCTGCTCCGCCCAGCGGAGTGCCGCACCGGCGCCATTCACTGTGCCTTCCAGCACGTAGAGGGTCCGGTCCGCGTCGCGATAGACCACGCTGCTTAACAAGCCGGATGTGTCAGGCAGTTGCTGAAATGCCCGCTGAATAAAGGCACCGGTCCCCATGTTGACGTAAACCGTCTCCCGTAACGGTTCCCCCAACGCATAGAGCGCTGCGGACTGATCACCAGTAGCGATGGTTAGCGGTATGCGATATTCATTCGCGCGCAGCGTGCCGAAAACATGGCGCGTGGGCACAGATCGCGGCAGCGCTTGCGCGGAAATGCCGAAAATCTCCAGCAGCCAAGGGTCCCAGTCCAGCGAGTGGAGATTCCACAGCAAGGTGCGCGCGGCATTGGCGGGATCGGCCAACAACGGTTTTTCCTCGAGCAGGCGGAATAACAGGAAGCTCGCCAGCGGACCCATCGCCAAGCGGCCAACGCGACGAGCCGTGGTCACGGCCGGCAGGTGGTCGAGGCACCATCGCATCTTGGACACGCCGTAATGCGCCGAGAGCATGAGCCCGGTGCGTTGATGAACTGCCTGGGTTTGTGAAGAGAATTGATCGAGCCATTCATGCGCGCGCCGATCCTGCCAGCTGATGACGGGCGAGAGGGCCTCACCCGTATAGCGGTCCCAGCAAACCATGCTGGAGCGTTGCGTGGCGAGGCCGGCGCTGCTGATTTGATCGGCACGAGTGCCCAGCGAGGCAACCGCTTTGGTAATGACCGCCTGAAGTGAGGCGACCAATTCCTCCGGGTCCTGCTCCACCCAGCCCGGTCGGGGCTCGCGCACATCCACTTCGCGCAGCGCGCTGACCTGCAACGCACCACGACCGTCGAACACCAGCGCGCGGCTGGCATGACCGCCCTGATCGAGACAAAGATAAAGAGGATCAGACGCGACGGGTGACAAATGAAATTATTTTAATGCGGGGAGATGGCGGTACCAATCGTAATCGCCGCAGCCACTCACCATAAACGAAGGGTTCAGCAGAGAGGACTTGTTGTAAGCCAGCGGCTGGCGGTTGAGATCGGTCACGCGCCCGCCGGCGGCCTCCACCACGCACTGCGCCGCCGCCGTGTCCCACTCCATGGTCGGACCCAGACGCGGATAGACATCGGCCGTGCCCTGAGCCACCAGACACAGCTTGATGGCGCTGCCCATGCTGACGACATCGTGTTCGCCAAGATTTTTCAGAAAGGCCTCGGTTTCCGGGCCGGCGTGGGAGCGGCTCGCCACCACAATCGGTTTCCCACTCTCAAAGCGGCGTGTGTGAATGGCCTGTATCTCGCACTCGCCCTTTTGCTTGAACGCCCCCGCGTCGGCGGAAGCAAAATAAGTGAGCCCTGTCACGGGCACATATACCACCCCCAGCACCGGCCGGTTTCCCTCGATCAGGGCGATGTTGACGGTGAATTCGCCGTTGCGGTTGATGAACTCCTTGGTTCCGTCGAGAGGGTCCACCAGCCAGAACTGTTTCCAGCCTGCACGTTTTCCGTAATTAACCTCGTCCGATTCCTCGGAGAGCACCGGCACACCAGGGGTCAGAAGCTCCAGTCTTTCGCAGATGATCTCGTGCGCAGCACGATCCGCTTTGGTCAGCGGTGAGTGGTCTTTCTTTTCCTCCACCTCGAATCCGCTTTCGTAGACATCCAGAATCCGGCGACCGGCTTCACGCGCGATGTCACAAGCAGGGTTCAGATATTTATGGTGATCGCGTGCACTCATGATTCAGCTTCTCCCGGCCAGCAGTTCACGCACCAGAAACAGCGCCGCGATCGAGCGTGCCTCGGTGCATTCGACGTGTTCAAAAAGTTCCGTAAGACGATCGAGCGACCACGGCACCACCTCGATTGCCTCGGGCTCATCACCGGGCCGGCGTTCGGGATAAAGCTCCTGCGCCAGTACCACGTGGGTGGTATGACTGAAATAGCCGGGCGCCAGCGTCACTGACTTGAGGTGGTTCAGTTTGCGCGCACCGTAACCGACTTCTTCCATGATTTCGCGGTTGGCAGCCTCAATCGGCGTTTCGCCTTCCTCGATGATGCCCTTGGGTAGCGCCAGTTCGTAACGCTCCACACCGGCGGCATATTCGCGAATCAGCAATACCGTGTTGTCGTCGAGCATCGGTACCACCAGCACGGCGCCGCGGGACGAGCCGCGCAGGCGCTCGTAGTTCACTTCGCAACCATTGGCGAAACGCAGGCCGACCTCCTCGACCCGGAACAGACGCGTGCGCGCGATGGTCTCGGTGCGGGTGATAACAGGTTTATTGCCGGGAGAAACATCGCGTGCCATAACCTGAAGGTTAATCCTTTTTGATTCAGGAACAAAATAGGGAAATTTCCTCCACCGCCGCAACAGGTATATGCTTGTGCCGATACATTTTTTCGGACACGCGGGATCAGCCCATGATCGTAATTGAAGAACAAAACGACCTGCTCAAGGCAACGGTCTATTCCGAGCTTTCGCTCGCGGATTTCCAGGAACTGGAAAGCACTGTCCAGCGTGAACTCAAACAGGCGCCGAAAATCAAACTGCTGCTCGATCTGACGAAAATGTCGGGCTACAGCGTCGACGTGGTTTGGGAGGACATCCGCTTCACCCATGCCCATGCCCACGATTTCCGTCGCATCGCCGTGGTCACGACCAGCATTTGGGCGACCTGGCTGGGCTGGCTGCCTTCCGCCTTTACCGACGCGGAGATCAAGCATTTCGAAGATGCCGCGGCGGCAGGCGCCTGGCTGCAAAGCCGCTGACTATCGGTCTCACCGACTTGACCGACTGCCCATGATCGCCTGGAACCAGCTCGATACCCTGCTGCTCGACCTCGACGGCACCCTGCTCGACCTGCATTACGACAACCATTTCTGGCTCGAACACGTTCCGCGTCGCTATGCGGAGACGCACGGCCTTGCGCCCGATGCCGCCAGGGAGGAAGTACTGGGGCGCTACAAGCGCGCCGAGGGCACGCTCAATTGGTACTGCGTGGACTACTGGAGCCGGGAACTGCGACTCGACATCCCGCAACTCAAGGAAGAGGTCAATCACCTGATTGCGGTGCACCCGCATGTACTCGATTTCCTCGAGGCAGTGAAGGCCATGAAAAAACGCGTGGTGCTGGTTACCAATGCCCACGGCAAGACGCTGACCATCAAGTTCCAGCGCACCGCCTTGCACGGCCATTTCGACGCCGTGGTCTGTTCGCACGATCTCGGGCTACCGAAGGAACACACGGGTTTCTGGGACAAGATGCAGCAGGTACAGCCGTTCGAGAAGCGTACCGCGCTGCTCATCGACGACAGCCTGCCGGTGCTGCGTTCGGTGAGCCAATACGGCATCGGTCAGCTGCTCGCGGTGTACAAACCGGATTCGAAACAGCCGGAAAAAGACGTCGGAGAATTCCGCGCCATCCGCAGCTTCCGGGAGATCATGCCCGTCCCCTGATGCGCGCGTTTTTCCTCAAGGGTATATTTCAGCTATTCGCCATGACGCCGCTGCCGCTGGCGCACGCGTTGGGCACCATGCTCGGATGGTTTTTTCTGATCATCCCGAATAAGCGCCGACGAACCGCTAAGATCAATCTTGATCTGTGTTTTCCCGAGATGCAACGTGGAACGCGGCGCCGGCTGCTGCAGCGGAACATGATCGAGCTTGGCAAGTCCGTCACCGAAATTGGGGCGCTCTGGACGCGCAGCAATAAAAACATGCGCCGGCTGGTGCGACATATCAGCGGAGAAGACAAACTGAAAAAAGCGCTCCTTCGCGGAAAAGGGGTGATCCTGGGGATGCCGCACCTGGGCGCGTGGGAGATGGTGAACCTGTACTGCTCAATGCACTATCCCCTCACCACGCTCTATCGCGCGCCGCCGATGTCGCAGATGGGAATATTGATGCGCAAGGCGCGCGAGCGGTTCAGCGCGCGTCTCGTCTCGGCAGACAACACCGGAATTCGTGCACTGTACAAGGCGCTGGAGCGTGGCGAGATGGTCGCGATCCTGCCGGACCAGGTTCCATCCTCGCGCAGCGGGAGCGTGTTCGCGCCTTTCTTCGGCATCCCCGCCAGCACCATGGTGCTACTGTCTCGCTTGGCCCTCAAAACCGGCGCGCCCGTCGTGTTCGGCTGCGCCGAGCGCTTGCCGAACGGAAGGGGATATCATCTTCATTTTCTCCCGGCGCCGTCAGCGATCGGTCGGGGCAGCATCGAATCCTCTGCATCCGAGGTCAATTCCATGGTGGAACAGTGTGCGCGGGCCATCCCGGAGCAGTATCAATGGATTTACAAACGCTTTCGCGTGCGGCCGACCGGTGAGCAGGCTTTTTACTGAGGGCGGTGCCCGGCTGTCGAGGGGACAGAAACTACGCCCGGCGCCGAAGGGGATCTTTACACTGGGGCTGGCCGGGCGCGTGTCGACAGCGGGCCCACGTCCTTGAAACGTCTCTCCCAGCTCTTGAAGCGATTGCGGCAATAGGCGAGCAGGGCCTCGTAGTCGGGGAAAAACAGATCAAAGTCCTCGTGACCGGACGGACCCTCGAACTCACAACCATCGTTGGAATGTTCGCGGCAGATTTGCGGGCGGGTTTCGTAGATGCCGCAGCGTCCACCGGGCTGCAAGTGCCGACAGGAATTGTTGACCAGCAAAAACCAGCCATCGCTGTCCTTGTACATCTGGGTGTCCCGGTGCGAGATCTGCCACAACAGCACGTCGAAGTCCTCCATCGAGCGCGGCGTGTCGATTGACTGGGTCAGGTAGGTGCAGCAGGTCGCGCCCTTGCAGAAGGTGCATTTGTTCTCAGGGGTAATTTTCACCTCGCGCGCAAGCAGGATCGGAATGGCGGTGGTCATGGGTTTTTATCAGGTCGGTCCGGAAGGGGCGGCATTATAGCGGTGGCGCTTGGGGATGACGAGTCCGATGTGTGCGTACCGGTGCGCTGCGGTTCCGACGTTCCTGTCATACAATAAGCAGACTAACGACGAAGAACACCAACATGAAACTTAACGCCAGGGATTTCAAGGCTTGGGACAACAAGTGCATTACCCTCCTCGGTATGTCCGGGGTGGGCAAGACGCGCCTGGCCATCAAGCTACGCAAGCGCAACTGGTTCCATTATTCCGGGGACTATCGCATCGGCACGCGCTATCTCGACGAGCCGATCCTCGATCACATCAAGCAACAGGCGATGCAGGTCCCGTTCCTGCGCGAGTTGCTGCGCTCGGACTCGATTTTCATCCGCAACAACATAACGGTGGACAACCTCCTGCCGGTGTCGAGTTTTCTGGGCAAACTGGGCAACCCGGAATTGGGCGGCCTCGGCCTGAAGGAGTTCAAATACCGCCAGGAGTTGCACCGGCAGGCGGAGATCGCGACCATGCGCGATGTCCCGGAATTCATCGGCAAGGCGCGCGAGATTTACGGCTACAAGCATTTCGTCAATGACGCCGGCGGCAGCCTGTGCGAGCTCGACGATCCGGCGACCATCAAGGTGCTGGCCGATCACACGCTGATCCTGTACATCCGCGCGACTGAAAAAGACGAGCAGGAGCTGATTCACCGCGCCGAGGAAGATCCGAAGCCGCTCTACTATCGCGAGGCGTTCCTCGATGAGCAGCTGGAAATCTATCTGCGCGAGAAAAAATTATCCTACGTGGCGCAGATCGATCCGGATGATTTCGTGCGCTGGATGTTTCCGCGCCTGTTCCACTCGCGCGTACCGCGCTATCAGGCCATTGCCGACCAGCATGGCTATACCGTCAGCACCGACGAGCTCAAAGATGTGCGCGACGAGGCCGGCTTTCTGCGCCTGGTGGAAAAAGTCCTGGAAAAACAATCCTAGGTCCCGCCATGCCGCTGGTCGCCAATTCCAAGCTACCGACATTCGAACGCCTTCGGCAGGATGGCGAAAACGTTCTGCCGGGCGACATAGCGCTGCACCAGGACATCCGCGAGCTGCACATCGGGCTGCTCAACATGATGCCGGATGCGGCGCTGGCCGCGACCGAGCGCCAGTTCTTCCGACTCGTCGGCGAGTCAAACCAGATCGCACAGTTCTACATGCACCCGTTCACGCTCAAAGAACTCAAGCGTAGCGCCGAGGCTGAAGCTTATGTCGGTCAGTATTACGAGACCTTTGACCAGATCAAGGAACAAGGACTGGACGCGCTCATCATCACCGGCGCCAATGTGACCCAGCCGGACCTGGCGCTCGAGCCCTTCTGGAAGCCGCTCAACAAGGTGATTGACTGGGCCTACGACAACGTCACGTCGACGTTGTGCTCGTGCCTGGCAACGCACGCGGTGCTGCAATTCCGCTATGGCAAGAAGCGCCAGCATCTGGGCTATAAGCGCTGGGGGGTTTATTTGCATGAAGTGGTGGAACGCAAGCATCCGCTGGTGTCTGACGTCAATACGCGCTTCGACGTGCCACACTCGCGCTTCAACCAAATCGACCGTGAGCAGTTCGAGGATGCGGGACTGCATATTCTGGTGGAGAGCGAAGTCGCGGGTGTTCATCTCGCGGTAAGCGAAGACCAGTTCCGTATCGTTTTCTTCCAGGGGCATCCGGAATATGACACGGTGAGTCTGTTCAAGGAATACAAGCGCGAGATCAACCGCTTCATCAAGGGTGAGCGCGAGGATTATCCGCCGTACCCCGAAAACTATTTCAGTCTCCGTCTCGAAGCCATCCTGGAGGAGCACCAGGACCATTTGATCCGAGCCAAAAGCCGCGCGACGAAACTGCCCGAGCTGCCGGAATCCATCATCGTCCCGAACCTCGACAACACCTGGCACGATACCGCCGAGGCGGTGATCAACAACTGGATCGGCAAGGTTTACCAGGTCACCAACAACGACCGCAGAAAACCGTTTCAGGATGGCGTGAACCTGTCCGATCCGCTCGGGCTGAAAAAATAGCTGACTTTCTGCTCAGCCCTGCGCATCGGCGACGATGGGCTCGACCACGATCTCGACACGCCGGTTCAATCGGCGGCCGTCTTCGGTGGCGTTGGTCGCACGCGGTGATGTTTCCCCCTGCCCCACGGACTCGAGCCGTTGCGCAATGACGCCCTTGGCACGCAGGTAATCCGCCACCGCGCCGGAACGGCGTTCCGACAATGTCTGGTTGTACTGATGCGTGCCGACATTATCGGTGTGGCCAACGATGGTCAGGTGCGTCTTGCCGTAACGCACCAGCACGTTGGCGATCTTGTCCATGGTGCTGTGGAAACCGGTCTTGATCTCGGACGAATTGAAATCAAACGCCGTCTGCGCCGTCATCGTGATCAGCAGATTATTCTGGCCCACCTTCTGAACCTGAATTGCGCCGCCCTGGACCTCGGGGGCCAGCACTTTCTCAAGGTCCTTTTTCTGGGAATCCATGTAGGTGCCGACGCCCGCGCCGGCAAGGCCGCCGCCGACCGCGCCGATCAGCGCGCCCTTGCTGCGCTTGTCCTTCTTCGCCAGCGCGCCGACGACCGCGCCCGAGGCCGCGCCGATCAAGGCGCCTTTCTCGGCGTCGGTCATGGGGCGACGATTACCATATTCGTCGGTCGCACAACCGGTGATGACGGCGGTAAAAGCCGCGGCGATAAAATAAACGATGATTCGCTTCATGATATTTCCCTCCAATTGATTTTAAAAAATAGTGTCCTACAACCGCACTTCGACCGCAGCGCCGCCAAGGGAGCTGCGTGAAATGATTAATCCACCGCCGTAAAGCTCGGCAATCTCCTGCGCCACCGCCAACCCCAGCCCATGCCCCGGCGTAGTGGCATCGGCGCGCGCACCACGGGCACGGACCCGCTGGAGCTGATCGTCCGGGATGCCGGGACCGTCGTCCTCGACGCGCAGCAAGAATCGCGGACCCGATGGTCCCCCGGTTTCGTTTCGCGCCTCGATGCGCGCGCACGAATGCGCCCACTTGAAGGCATTGTCGGCAATATTCCCGAGTATTTCGAGCAAGTCGCCCTCGTCGCCCCGGAACATGACATCCGCTGCAATGGCTGTTTCCACGCGCAATGATTTTGCCGCGTATACCTTTTCCAGCGCGGCCACAATCTTGCGTGCGACCGGTGCCACCGGCAACGGCGCGCTCAGCGCCGTGCGTCCGGCCGCGGCGGCGCGCTGCAACTGATACTCGACAATTTCATTCATGTTCTGCAACTGTTCCTGCGCCACTGTGCGTAGTTCCTCCACCGGGGTTTTCGCCTCGACACTCCCGCGCAGTACGGCCAGCGGCGTCTTGAGGCTGTGCGCAAGATTTCCCAGTGTGTCACGATAGCGTTGCAAGTGCGCGCGGGTATTGGCAAGCAGGGCATTGAGATTGTCGATCAAGGCTTGCAGCTCGGTGGGATACCGGCCGGTCAAGGCATGAGCACGGCCAGCCTCGATCTCGGAAAGATCCTGCGCCACCCGCCGCAGCGGCGCGAGCCCCCAGCGCAAAATCATCGCCTGCACCACCAGCAGCAACACGGTGGCCGCCGCGAGCCAGCCGAACAGGCCGCGACGAAATTGCCGGATCTGCGCCTGATGCTCATCGAGCCGCTCAGCGACATGAAAGACATACACCCGTGGCTGAGGTTCACTGCCTTCCCAGCGCGTGGCGAAACTCAACATCAATCGTGCCGCCGATTTCCCGTCATCGAGCGGTGTGAATACGCGCTCGCCGGGAGGCGCGCCGGATGTCAATCCTTCGAATTTGGTGCCGAGCGCGGAGCGCGAACGCCATACCGTCGCACCGGCGGCATCGCGTACTTCCGCCATCAGCGCCGAGCCAATGAGGTTAAAGCGCGGTTCGGGCAGCTCTACCGGCAACTCCAGTTGATTTTGTGCATTGAGATCGGCGGCGGCCAGCAGCGCGTAGAGATGGCCCTGCAAACGCTCGCGCAACGCGCTTTCAGCGCTGACACTAAATGCCCGGTCGAGCGCGAGACCGGTCAGGCCAAGAAACCCGGCCAACACCACGGCGGATACCAGCAACAGGCGGGTGCGCAGTGAACGCATCAGGGTTTTCCGCACGGGAGCGTGAAGCGGTAACCGCGCCCACGCAGGGTTTCGATGGGGTTGAGGCGGTCGTCCGGATCGAGCTTCTTGCGCAAGCGTCCGATGAACACCTCGATCACATTGCTGTCGCGGTCGAAATCCTGATCGTAGACATGCTCGGTCAGGGTCGTTTTCGACACCACGTCACCCGCATGCAACATCAGGTATTCGAGCATCTTGTATTCATACGCTGTCAGTTCCAGCGCACGTTTGTCCACGCGCACCTGCTGCGAGGCGGTGTCGAGCACCACCGGCCCGCAAGTGACAACGGGTTGCGCCAGCCCGGCAGCACGGCGCAACAGCGCGTTCACGCGCGCCAGCAACTCCTCGATTTGAAACGGCTTGACCAGGTAATCGTCGGCGCCGGCCTCGAGCCCTTCGACCTTGTCCTGCCAACGTCCGCGCGCGGTCAGGATCAGCACCGGAAAACGCTTGTCCTGCTTGCGCCAGCCGCGGATGACCTCGATGCCGCTCAGATCAGGCAGGCCGATGTCCACGACAGCGAGGTCAATCGGATATTCGCGCCCGTGCATCAGGCCATCCTTGCCATTGGCAGCGTCGTCCACGACATAACCCGCGGCGCGCAATTGTTCGCACAACTGCCGGCGCAGAGAGGCTTCGTCTTCAATGACGAGGAGTCGCATGGGAAATTCGGCTGCTAATCCGACCTGCCGCTGCGCGCGTCGACGTTATAGACACGTACAGCGCCATTCGGCAGCAGCACCTTGATCCGGTACGTGGTATCGCCACGCCGGTCGCGCGCTTCGGCCGAAAGCACGCGACCGCCGCTTTCACGGCGTACCCGTGCCACGGCCTCGTCGAGCGAGATACCGTCGCGGCGCGAGGTTTCCTGGCGGGAAGAACGATCGGGGCGGTCGTCACGCCGCGCCTCCACCATTCCGGTGGAGGCCAGCGTGATCAGACCCGCGAGCAGGCATGCCATGAATGTCTTGCGTGTCATTGCTCGTACATCTTAACGGACTGGCGCAAACGACGCACCCGAGTGCAAGACGGTCGCGGCGCATGCCCTAACGATGGCGTGCGATTTCGTAGCCGATAACGGTGCCGATCACCGCACCCGCCGCCGTATGGCCGGGATCGCCGTAACCGATTTCATGTCCCACCACACCGCCAATCACGCTGCCCAGAATAATCGGCGCGGAGGACGAACGATAATGGCCATGGTAATGAGACGGGCGATGATGCCGCGGCCCGTAATAATGCGGGGCGGGCGCGCGGTAGTGATGGTAATAGTTGCCATGATGCGGACGACGGTGGCGGAAATGCCTCGGTTGTTGCCACTCCTGATGCCGGCCCGGATGAGAATAATGCCGCTCGATGCGAGTCTCGCGATAAGCCGGTCCCGTGCGGTGATCACCGCGACCCTCTTGCGCCTGCGCCAATGGCGCTGCCATCACGGCGGCCAGGAATATAACGGCGGTGCTCAGTAGCTTGCAGTTCATGGTTGTCTCCTTCATTGCGTTTGGGTTACACGTCTGACTTCTGTAAGTCAGGATACAAACCCCACGCTGAACGGAGCCTGAACAAAAATGTCACATAACTTATTGTCTTTATATAGTTATATATTATTCAGGCCCCTTGGAATAAGGCGAGGCTGGGCCTCATTCATCCATCACGAAATATATCGACAGTAAGTCTCGCGCACGCGCAGGCTGCCGACAAAGCCGACCACGACACAGAAAAAAAAGATCAGGATACCCAGCCGATATTGCGCAGCGGCTCCCTGCGCCGTGCCCGCGCGGTCGAGCGTCCAGCCCACCAGCGGTTGCAGAATACCAGTACCGAGAAATACACCGGTGTTGACGACGCTGGTCGCCATGCCGGACAACGCATGCGGGTTCACTTCCTTCACGCACGCCCAGCTCAGGGTAAAGCTCCCGGCGCTCAGGCCCATGAGCAGGAACAGGGAATAGCTCATGGCAAGCGACATCGGCAGCGCAAATACCAGCGGCAACCAACACAACAAATGCACAAATGCAGTGGAGATCAGCGCCGGGCGTCGACGTCCCAGACGGTCGGACAACACCCCGACCGAAAAAGCGCCGATAGCGAAACCCGCGAGCATCAGGCTCGTGTGCTGCGTTGCGGCCACGCGCTCCATGCCATACACATCGCTGAGATACGGCACCGCCCACAAGCCGGCGAAAGCGATGAACGACCCGCCGATGCCGAGGTTCATCCAGAAGATCGGCCATGTGTAACGATTCCTGAGCACCGTCATGAGGCCCTCGAACCAGTGGCCCTCGTGCGGCGGATGTGCCTCGTGGCCGTCCATTTCGCGCAGGCTCGGCAAACCTGCTTCGCCCGGATGATCGCGCACGAACAACCAGGTGAGCACCGCGAGTGCAAACGACACGCCTCCTAAAACGATGAACACCGTGTTCCATGTCGTGAACTGCAGCACCCAGGCCAACGGCGCGGCCGCCATTACCGACCCGATATTCCCCAGCACCAGCGTCAGGCCGACCATGGTCCCGAAGTGGCGGTCGTGAAACCACGCCGCGTTAATCTTGAGCAGCGCGATAAAGGCTACTGACACGCCCAATCCAATCAGCATCCGGCCGATTGAGGCCTCGGTCATCGTCACCGCATATCCAAACAGCAGCGAACCGACACCGGCGATAGCGCCACCGAGCGTAACGATACGACGCGGGCCGAGCGTGTCAGCCAGAATGCCCGTCGGTATCTGCATGAGGGTATACACATAGAAATACGTCGCGGCGAGTGCGCCCAGAGCCGTGGCGCTGGCATCGAAAGCCAGTTGCAGATCGGAGGCAATGGCAGCCGGCGCCATCCGGTGAAAGAACGCCAGCATGTAGGATGCTGCCACAAGACTGAATGTCGTCCAGCGCAGCCGGCGCATTCGCACGCGCACATCTGGATTTGCCCCGGTATTTGAGTGCGAGCGCTTCATGGGCAACAAGGATAGGGGTTTTTACGGAAGCGGTAAAACAGTGGTTCTCCAAATTCCGCTTTTTAATTTAATTCAGTTCAGCTTTTTTAGTGCTTAAGCGAAACAGCCCGTTCGTTTCACTGTCGCTGGTGAAATACAGCGCGCCGTCGGGGCCGATAACAACGCCGACGGGCCGAACCCAACGGTCGCCGTTTTCCAGCTGAAATCCCGTAACGAGATCATCGACACGCACGGTCTCGCCGTCCTTGAATCGCACCGCAACCAGCTTGGGCGGACGGCGCGTGGCACTGTCACCCAGGTAACTGCCGCTGGGCTTGGTGCCCCAGGAGCCACGCAGCGCCACGATGGCATCGTTCTCCAGTACTTTATTTAACGAACCTTTCGGCACAAAAGTCACGCCCATTGGCGCATTGCGTGCTGGGAACGTCGCAACGGGCATGGCAACTTCCGCGATTGGACGCGGCGGCTGGGTCGACACGCAGCTATCGCGCTTCAGCTGCTTTCCATCAAACTGGAACCACGGCATGCCGTGAAAAGATCCGGCCGTGACGCGGCTGAAATATTCCGGCGGTTGTTCGTAACCAAGATGATCGGGGCCGTTATTGCTGGTGTACATGATTCTGGTTTCCGGATGCCAGGCAAAGCCCACGGGATTGCGCAGCCCCGAACCGTATGCCTGCCAGCGCGCCTTGCCACCCTCCTCGCGCAACACGAATATGCCGCCACGCCGCTCATCGAAGGAATAACTGTCGCCAAGATATTGATCGCTGCAATTGCTCTGAATCCCAAGGCTCACATAAACGCGGCCATCAGGACCGACACCGACCGTACGGCTGTTATGACCCCCGCCGCCGGGCAGGCGCGCCAGCAGCTCCACCGATTCCGGTACGATTTGCTTTTGACCGGGTCGGTAGGGCGCGCGGTACACGCCGCCGGTGCGGGCGATGAGAATCTCGCCTTTCCTGAACGCGACACTGTGTGGGTAATCATTCAGCTCGACCAGCACCTCGGGCGAGGTATAGGGCGGCGGCACGCGGTAAACCCGGCCGGATTTCGAACCGATGAAGAGATCGCCGTTGCCTGCAAACGCCATCAGGCGCGGGGCATCGAGCCTGTCAGTCAGAATCTCCAGCCGCAATCCCTTCGGCACGCGCACCGCGCGCCGCTTGCCATCCACCGTCAACGTCTGCTCTTCGTGGGTCAGCGGCTCCGTTGCTGCCCACGTCTCTGCCGCAACAAGGCTGAGAAAAAGTAAAAACGCCGATGGAAGGATGGCAATTCGCAAATGGAGTGGGTTCCTTCAGTAATTACTGCGCCTTCCCGGTGGTTTCGGGTATCGCGGAAGGTGCCGGCATCGCCGGGGCGGCTTCTGCTTCAACCACCGGCTTTAACACGATCTCGACGCGACGATTACGCTGTTTGTTCTCGTCCGTGTCGTTGGGTGCCAGCGGGTGGTACATCGAGAAGCCCAGGGATTCGAGACGCTTGGGATTAACATGATGCTTGGTCTCGATGTAGCGCGCGACGGCGGACGCGCGTGCGGCGGAAAGTTCCCAGTTCGAGGGATATTTCACCTTCAGCTTGTCGCTGATCGGTGTGTCGTCCGTGTGACCCTCGACGCGAATGATGTCGGTACTATCCGCGATGGCCTCCACGAGTTTGTCGAGCACCGCCATGCCGTCCGGCAGGATGTCGGCGCTGCCGGAACGGAACACAATTTTGTCCAGCATCCGCACCGTGAGCTGGCCGCGCAACTGCTCTATCTCGACGCTCTTGTCTGTCAGCTCCTTCTGCATGCGGTCGCGCAGCTGGTTTTCCCGCTGTTGCACGACTTCGAGCTTCTGCTTGTTGGCCTCGGCCACTTTGCGGTACACATCCAGCTCCTGCGTAGCTACCGCGAGCTTGGTTTCGGCATCGGTGCGGGCGGTGTTGCAGGCCGCAAGTTCGCTTTTCGCGCGCGACTCGCAGGCTACCAGCTCCGCCGACTTCTCATCGAAGGTCGAGGTCGATACACAGCCGGTCAGGAATGCGCCAGCCGCTATTACTAATAAAGATATTGGACGTTTCATCATTTACCTCCGCTCAAACATTTGTATTGGGTCGATCTGGCTCCCCCGCCCCATTCTCTAAAACTACCGTTTTTTTATGACTTCATGCGGGTGACTGTTGCAACGATGTTAACAGGTGGCCGTTCTCCGCATAAGTGGCACGATGCGCAATAACCATTTCAGCGTGGGCGCTTGCGCCGCACGCGCTTTATATTGTTTTCGCTCAGCGGCTGGAAAATCTTGACGCGCAGGCTTTCGTTCCATTCGGCGGCAAAATCCCGTTGCAGGCCCAGGTTGATCGCAGCGGTCACGCCCATGGCGATCAGCGCTCCGAGACTCGCCAGCGCCATGTCCTTGTGCGCGTCCCAGATGTCGCCCTGCGTACCGAGATAGGCCATGCCAAGATCGCCGCCGAAGAATTCGGCCGCGCCCCATTCGAACAACTCGAACAGCATGGAACTGGACATGGTGAGGTCGAGCGGCAGGAAATAGCCCCAGAAACCACGTACGCTGGCGATGCGGATGAACACCTCCCGCACCGGGTAGGCCAGCAGCAGCCCGTAGAAAAGATGGATCGCGCGGTCGAAATGATTGCGCTCGAACCCCAGCGCATCGTTCAGGCTGAAGCCAAACAGAAACATGAAACCTTCATCATACGGAACCTTAGCATAGGTAAAGTGCGCACCGATTTCATGCAGCACGAGAAAAACGAAGATCAAAGAATAGGAAATATTCGACAACGGAAACACACGATAGGTCAGCCCCAACACCAGTACCGAAACCACGACCAGCGCATTCTCCAGCGCCCAGTCGGCGCGGTCATACGGTTCGATCGCCAGCATGGCAAACTCGAACGCGAATACGCCCGCCAGGATCAGCAGGTAATTGTGGCGAACCACGCGGGTGAACATTGAAGCAATGGTAAAGGTGTTTGTAATTCGGATAAACCGGCACAGGTTCCACTCGTCCGCCCCCTTAAACCGCTGGGCTGCGACCGGCACGGACAAATCAAGGTGTTACAATCGCTGCGTCCCCCATCGTTGCCAGGAGTCACTCATGCCGCGGTTCATATGCCTCATTGCCACTGCGTTTATCCTCGGTCTGTCCATCACCGCGCCAGCCGGTGCGGCCGAAGAAACGCCGCGCTATAACCAGATTCACTTCCAGGTCGAGCGAACCCGCGCGGTGGACAACGATCGCATGCACGCCGTGCTCAGCACCACTGCCGAGGACGACAACGCCGCGCGTCTCGCCGACCAGATCAACAAAACCATGGACTGGGCACTCAAGACAGCAAAAACCAAAACGCAAATCGAGGTCCGCAGCGGCGGTTACCGCACCCATCCGGTTTATGACAAGGACAAGATTCGGCGCTGGCGCGCGACGCAAGAATTAATTCTCGAAGGATCGGACTTCGCGGAATTGGGTGGCCTGATCGGGCAATTGCAGGAACGTCTGCAAGTCACTTCGATAAACTTTTCGGTATCTGCCGAGAAACGCCGAGCTGTGGAAGATGATCTGATCACGCAGTCACTCGAGGCTTTTAAGCTGCGCGCCGAGCTGGTACGCAAGCAATTGGCGGCCAAGGGTTACCGCATAGTGGATGTATCGATCAACACGGGCGGCGGGCAACCCGTCCCGCTCATGCGTGGCCTTGCCATGGAATCAGCCTCCGTCGCACCACCAGCGCTGGAAGCCGGCACCAGCACACTGACTCTTATCGTCGGCGGAACGATCGAGCTGCAATAAACAGACTACGGCTTGATCGGAACGGTGAACACCAGGCGAAACGCCGTATCTTCGACACGCCTGGCATCCAGTCGCGCGGGCGGATCGGTGAACAATATCGGATTGATTACCGTGGGTATGTAACTCCACGAAGTCCGCTCCACGATCATATCCACGCGCGCCCATCCCGAGTCATGACCGATACCGGCAAAGAGCGTTCTCCGGTCCGCTGATTTTCCGCTGACCGTCTCACCGAGTTGCACGGCCGGGCCGGGTGGTGGCGGGTACGTGGGGAAGGACTGTTCGGCGCTGAGCCGTGCGTCAGCCTTCAGCCAGGATTGTGTGGCGCCGAGGGTCAAGCGCCAGCCCGAACCCAGCGGGGTAAACAGGGTGGCTCCCGCACGCAGACCAGTGTACTCGGCGTCAAGTTGCTCGTTGAGCAGCATGTCGGTCAAACCGCCAGGGTCGACCGAGCGCAAACGGGACGTCTCGCGCCGGGTCACATGGCTGACACCAACGAAGGGACTAACGGTCAGCCTCCGTTGTGACAAGTGATAATCCGTGACCAGAATCAGGTCGTAACTTCTGTTGATCAGGTCCTGTGAGAACTGGTCCTGGTTGGCAGGAACCGTCGATATCTGAAGATTGGGTGTCTGATTGTTGAGAAACGGAAGTTTGGTTGCCGTGGGTGAACGAACGGACCCCGACCAGCGAGCATCGGCATAACCAAATGCGAGTTCGAGACGTACATTCTCTCCCAACCACGCCGGCCAGTGCCCCGGATCAGGCGTAACAATACCGAACTCCATACTTGCCGACATGCCCGACAGCGGCGGTTGAAAATTGTAGGCTGGACCGGTCCCGCCAGGGTTACGCCCGTAGACGAAACCCGCGCTTTCGCTCCGGTAGAAACCCCAACCGTAATTGACGTAATACTCCCCCGGCTGTGCCGGTGAAGGCACCGGCCCGGCGGATGATGGCGCGGGCAGGATCAGCGCCAAGATTACAATCAGGGCGATTTCAAAAAATATGCGCATCGACGGCATGTTTACCAGTTGTTTTGCAAGTAACTGGAAGGATAGCAACAGCCGTGCCAGCTGCAGGGACGTGAAAATCCGTTTGCCAGCGCGGTGAAATTACCCGGTCAGCGCCACGGGCGGAGCCAACAAGATGGAAGGGGTGATTAGTTGATCTGGGTTAATGAAAACTTCGCACCGGACCTATAGATTTGGCGACCCGTTAACAAGACGGGGATCGTTTCTCTATACTGGTAACGTTTTCAAAGTGGAGGTCCTTCTCATGGCAACCAAAAAGAAAGCCAAAACCAAAGCGAAAAAAAAGAAAGCCCCGGCCCGTAAGATTGTGGCGCGCAAGAAAGTCGTAACTAAAAAGAAAACCACATCCAAGGCCAAGTCCGCGCCCAAGGCGAAACGTGTTACCACTCGCAAGCCCGCCGCGATGCCAAAACCGGCGGCGCCGCCAGGAATGGAACGCATCGGTGTCGTCACGCATTACTTCAACCATCTATCAGTCGCGATCCTGAAACTCGAGAAAGGCGCCCTGCGCGTGGGAGATCTCATTCATATCAAAGGCCACACCAGCGACTTCCCGCAGCCGGTCGATTCGATGGAAATCGACCACGTGCACGTGAACGAGGCGCGTCCCGGCCAGTCCTTCGGACTGCGCGTCAAGGAACACGCTCGCGAACATGACGTCGTTTACAAGGCCAAGTCCTGACGAGTTTTTCGTCGACGGTTTTCAATCTCCGCGCAATAGCCGACAAACGGCTCGGCTACGCCGTCCAGCGTGGCGTGGTGCCCTTGCCGAAAGCCGCCGTTCCACCGCCACACAAATATTCATGCTAGTTTTATTTATACATCCGCGACGGCAGGACGCCGTCAGGGAGGATGCTTATGGAACGATTCTGGAAACATCTGCGTATCGGTCGACGCTGGCTGCTGAATGGTTGGCAGCTGTTCATGCGCAATCCCTGGCTCCTCGGCGGCATGGGGTTGACGGCGGCAGTAGTGCTCGCCGGGCTTGCACTGATCCCTATGATCGGCGGCCTGCTCATTGCGCTGGTCGCGCCCATCATGCTTTCCAGTACTTACGTTTCCCTCGATGCCATCTATCGCCAGAACATGGTCTTGCCAGTCGAGCTGCGTCTGCCCGCACTGAAGCAATCGCCACGACAACTGCTGGATATCTTCCGAGACGATAAGCGGGTGTTGCCGACAGCCACAGCATGCCTGCTCAGTGTCACCACCGTACTGCTGATTCACCTGCTGGTGCGGCTGGTGGTGGGCGAGGTCTGGGTGGCCAACTGGTCGAACCTCGATCACCTGACTTTGTTCGGGATACTCGCACTGGCGTTGCTTGTCTTCGTACTTTACGTCCTGCTCGCGGCGTCGCTGATTTATGCGCTGCCACTCACCTTCCTGCGTGACGAACCGCTGCTGCCTTCGCTACGGCAAAGCCTCAAGGCCAGCCGGCATTTCACGATTGCTCTGCTGATGCTGCTGGGCGTGTTGATCCTGCCCTTCTTTCTCGGCGTTATAGCCGCCAGTTTGTCACTATGGGCAAGCTACCTGCTGTGGCTCGTCATCGGATCAATCACTCTGCCGGTGGTATCCGCCAGCTTGTACTGCAGCTACCACGACATCTTCAGCGCGCGAGACAACTGGAAGCCCGTCGACAGACGCCAGCAGACCAGTGTTGTGGTGCCCGATGAAAAATCACTCCGGTCCCTTTAAGCATCCAGCAAAACGTGCGAGATAATTTTTAACGACGCTCGCGGTCCGGCGCCTCGACATCGTACGAACGCACCGAGGCGTTGGGCATTAACACCTTGATGCGATAACTGGTGCCGCGATCACGTTCGCGTTTCTGCGCCGAAAGCACACGTCCACCAGTGTCGCGCCGGACATTCGACACCGCCTCATCCAGCGAGGAGCGCTCGTGGCGCATTGAACGACCGTCGCGGCGTGCCTCCGCCGGAACCACCGCGATCAGCGCGAGGAATCCGGCCAAGAGGCATGTCATGAGTGGCGCGCGGCGCATCAGCGATGGCGGGCGATGTCATAGCCGATGACGGTACCGATCACTGCACCGACCGCCGTGTGACCGGGGTCACCGCGTCCGATGCTGTGTCCCACTACCCCGCCGATCACGCTCCCGAGGATGATGGGCGCGGACGAGCTGGAACGGCGCTCCGGATAATACTCATCACCGCCCCGCTCAGCGCGTGGGCTGTATTCGCGATACTCACGGCGCTCGTAGGAATCATGGCGATTGCCATGCCCGTGATGGTTTTTGTACTTGTGCTTTTCCTTGTACCAACCGCGGTGATTACCGTTATCATGACGTGAATAACGCTCCTCCACTTGGTGTACACGCACCTCACGATAATCGTCGCGGTCACGGTCGCCGCGATCCGCCAGTACCAGCGGCGCGCTAAGCGAGGTGGCCACGGCCAGAACGGCAGCACTCAGTAACTTGCGATTCATGTTTGTCTCCTTCGTTGTGATTAAGAGTTACCGTTTACTTCAGCGACAAGCTTACCTACCCGTGACTGAACGCTGCCTGAACGGAATTCAGATATATCTTGTTGATTAACTTGGCTTTAAGATTTACACCGGCGAAACCATCATTACTTCTGGCGAGACTTATATTAATGGGCATTGCCAAACACCCTTCTGTCGTGACGCTACCGGCCACACAAGCGCCCTATCCTTCGATAGTGGAATTCCTGTGCCGGGCTTTCCCGGGCATTTCGCGCGACCAATGGGTACGCCGCATACACGAAGGCAAGGTACTCGGCGACCAGAACGAGCCCATCACCACGGACACGCCGTATTGCCCCTCCAAACGGATTTTCTATTTCCGGGAGGTTGAAACCGAGCCAGTCATTCCTTTCGCGGAAAAAATCCTGTTTCAGGATGACGAGCTGCTGGTAGCCTGCAAGCCGCATTTTTTGCCCGTGACTCCCGGCGGTCGTTATGTGGAGGAATGTTTACTGAACCGCCTGCGCAGCCGAACCGGCTTGGCTGATCTTGCGCCCCTGCATCGGCTCGACCGCGAGACGGCGGGCATTATCATTTTCTCCGTCAATCCCAAAACGCGCGGGGCTTATCATGAGCTCTTCATGCGCAGAAAGGTGGAGAAAATTTATTATGCGCTGGCTGAAGTAAATCAGCCGCCGCAGGAGAATCAATGGACTGTAGAAAACCGGATCGTCCAGGGAGAACCGCGCTTCCGGATGAAAACCGTCACGGGCGCCGCCAATGCCTGCTCGCACATTCAACTCGTGGAAATGAAAGACAACCGGGGATTTTTCCGCTTGCAGCCGGTGACTGGCAAAACTCACCAATTGCGATTGCACATGAGCGGCTTGGGGTTCGGGATCACTAATGACCGGGTTTATCCCGATCTACAGCCGGAGCGCGATGATGATTTCGACCGGCCGCTCCAGCTGCTGGCCAGGGAAATCCGATTCCATGACCCCGTCACCGGCGCAGACAGGGAGTTTCAGTCGGAACGGAAACTGGCGTGGTGAGGGTACAAACAGCAAGGGCAGGTTCAGGGTGAACCTGCCCTCTTTATAACGACTGCCAGCTTATTTCTTGATCGCTTCCTTGGTGTCCTCGACGACCTCGTCGACCTTCTTGCCGGCCTTTTCCATCGGCCCTTCAGGCTTGGTCGCGTCCTCAATTTTCTCCTGGGCCTTTTCGACGGTTTGATCGATCTTTTCGCCGGCCTTCTCGGCGGGGCCTTTTTGTTCGCAGGCGGAAATTCCGGCCGCGATCAACAGACTGGCGGAGAAAATGGACAACTTTTTCAACGTAGACATATGCATGCTCCTTTGCAACGAGGTTGGATGAAGAAGACCCAATGCTGAGACCTTCACTTCGAGGGGGCATGCCAGCAGGACAAGCTTGCTGCTTCGGTGGCGATCGTATTCCGCCCGATCATTATTTTCAACCGCTGAATTCCACGGAAAGTAGTTAATTTACTTGCCAGCCAAATCGTTTTCGAGCACGACGCGATAGCGCGCCTTGCCGGTCCTGAGATGGGCCATGGCCTCGTTGACGTGGCTCATCGGGAAGATTTCGGTCACGGGCTCGATGCGGTGGCGCGCGCAGAAATCGAGCATCGTCCGCATGGTGGCGGGTGCGCCCGTCGGCGTGCCGGAAAGACTGTGCTGCCCGCCGATCAACGCAAACGCCGGTACCGACAGGGGTTCGGTCACAGCGCCAACGATATGCAGGCGTCCCTTGGGCGCAAGCGCGCTGAGGTAGGCGTCCCAATCCATTTCCACGGCGACCGTGGAAATAATGAAATCGAGCGAACCGGCAACCTTTTTCAATTGTCCCGCGTGGCACGAGTTGACGGCATGGTGTGCGCCCATCTGCAAGGATTCATCGCGCTTGGCGTCGGTGGACGTGAAGGCGGTCACCTCGCAACCCCACTTGTTAAGGATTTTCAAAGCCAGATGGCCGAGGCCGCCGATGCCGATCACGCCAACACGCTGCGTGGGCCGCACGTCGTACTGCACCAGCGGATTGAACACGGTGATGCCGGCGCACAACAAAGGACCCGCCTTCATGACATCGAGCCCGGCGGGCAGCGGCGTGGCCCACATGGCCTGACAGCGCACCTTGTCGGCGAATCCGCCATGGTGGCCAACGATGGTCTGCTCGGCATGCGCGCACAGGTTGTGGTCGCCGCGCAGGCAAGCATGGCAGGTCTGACAACTGCCGCTGAACCAACCGAGCCCGACCATGTCACCGACCTTGATATGCCTTACGTTTGCGCCAACTTGTCCGATCTTGCCGACGACCTCATGACCGGGCACCAGTGGGTACTCGCTGTCGCCCCACTCGTTATCTACCATCGACAGATCCGAGTGGCACAGGCCGCAGGCGATGACATCGATTTCGACCTGATCGGGACCGAGCACGCCGGGATCGTACTCGATGCGTTTCAGCCGGCCTTTGGCTTTGTGGACCGCGTAGGCGTTGATCATCGGGATTCACCTGATGGCCCGCCCTGTGGCTTCAACATCCGGCGTAACTGGTCGAGGAGCCGGTCGTCGTCCCACTCACGGCCACCGATGGCACGGTGCGTAACCTGTCCGCGTGGATCAACAATGAAAGTGGTCGGCAAGCCGATCACCGGGTATTTCGCGATGACGCTACCGTCCAAATCGAGTGGCAGCGGAAATGACACCGGGTATTGCCCGGTGAAGGCAAAAACCGTGTTCTCATCCTCTCCCACGTTCACGGCAAGAATCACGATTTCCTCGCTCTTCGCTTTCTGGTGTGCGCGCTCCATGGAGGGCATTTCATAACGGCACGGCGGGCACCACGTGGCCCAGAAGTTGAGCACCACCACCTTGCCACGGTAATCCGAGAGGCGATAGGTCTTGCCGTCTTCGCCCTTCAGTGAGAAATCCGGCGCGGCGAAGGGCTTGTCCAGCGAAGGCAGCGTTTGAATCTTTCCGGTCTCGGCGGCAGCGGCAACTCCTGCGGTGAGCCACAACACAAGCGCCGCAAACCTGCATAGTATGTCCATTCGCTCGCTCACAATTCACCAGGCTTGAGATGAACGTCGGGTGCGCAACGTACGGCCTTGAGGCGTGCCGTGCGCTGCTTTCCATCCTGGCGCCACACGACATCGAGATCAAAATCGGCGCCGGGCTTGAGACCGAAGAGCGTCATGCCCCAGTTGTAATCACCCGGGCGATAGGTCTGGCGGGTAGGCAATAGCGACCACTCAAACGCCAGTTGCGCGGCTTGTGGTGCCTTGCGCGCGAGCCATTCCTTCTGCCAGTCTTCGCGCGTTTTCAGGCCGCGGCGCACGCCGGCCGCGTGCACCGCCCAGTCGCGCAGGCTGTATTCGATGGTGCCCGGCTCCGACGAAGCTGAAATATTCTTGAACACGGTCTGAAACACACAGCTCTGCGCGATCAACTCCGAGTCTTCCACCGAAAAACCGCGCGCCTGGAAGAATCCACGTGTCTGGTCCGGCAACCGCTGCACCAGCCGGATCGAAATGCCCGATTCGACGATCTCCCAATACGGCAGACGCGCCTCTTCATCGGTACCGGTGTTGACCTCTGCCGCCACGGACGCGGCCGTCAACAGCATAAAGACGGATGTAATAACTAATTGTGTGCAAGCCCTGAACATTTTTTCTCACATAATCTGATCCGAGTGCATTTATACTACGGTCAGTCTCCTTGCCCAAAAGGTTTTCGTACTTCGACACGAGACGCTGGCACTAATCGGCAATGTTTAAACACGGGATAATATTTTTCTATGGCTATTAATTGGCTCGGTTTGAGGCGAAACAAGCCTGATGCGGCCACACTCCAGGCAATTTATATCGCCTCGACAGCGGGGGAACCGATGATGTCGGTGAGCGACATCGAGGCCATTGCGAAGCGTGGCCTGAAGGGCGATCGCTACAGCGAAGATCGCGGCCACTGGAAATCGATCGATGGCTGCCAGGTCACGCTCATCACCGAACACGATCTGGAACAGGCGAAAAAGACCGAGGTCGAGTTCCGGGAAGCACTGGATAACGGCAGCCACCGACGCAATCTGGTCATCGCAGGGCTGAAAACGAAACATCTGGAAGGGAAGGAATTCCGTATTGGCTCAGCCGTGTTCCGCTACGACAAACCCCGCCCGCCGTGCGCCTACCTCGATCAGATTGCCGGCAAGGGCATGTGCCGGGCGTTGAGCCACAACAGCGGCGTTTGCATCCGCGTTATTACCGGCGGCACACTTGCGGTGGGAGACGCCGTGGAAATCATGGGAGACTGACCGCATGAGCGAAGAACTCGACGTGATCATCCTCGGCGCCGGCACCGCCGGCCTGTCGGCGCTACGCGAGGTCAGGAAGCGCACGCAACGTTTCGTCATCGTCAACGACGGGCCGTGGGGCACCGTGTGTGCGCGCGTCGGCTGCATGCCATCCAAGGCACTGATCGAGGCCGCCAATGCCTACCACCGCCGCACGAGTTTCGCGGAATTCGGCATCACCGGTGCCGAAAACTTGACGGCCGACATCCCCGCGGTGCTGCGGCGCGTGCGCCGTTTGCGCGACGACTTTGTGCGCGGCACCCTCAAGGCCACCGACGATCTGGGCGAGCGCGCCATCTCCGGCCGCGCGCGCCTGCTCGGTCCCGGCCGGGTGGAAGTGAACGGCCGCGAGCTGCGCGCGCGCCATGTCATTATCGCCACCGGCTCGCGCCCGGTGGTGCCGGCGCCGTGGCGGGCGCTGGGCGAGCGGCTGCTCACCAGCGACACGCTGTTCGAACAGGAAAACCTGCCGGCGCGCATCGCGGTGATCGGCCTCGGTGCCATCGGCGTCGAGATCGCGCAGGCGCTGTCCCGGCTCGGCGTGGACGTGGTCGGATTCGACGGCGCGCAAACGGCCGCGGGCCTGAGCGATCCCGCGGTCAACAGCGTTGCCACCGGCCTGCTGCGGCGCGAGTTCCCGCTGCACCTGGGCGCGAACGCGGAACTCGCCGCCGCCGGCAACGGCGTGCGGGTGCGCGCCGGCGCTACCGAGATCACGGTCGATCGGGCGGTGGCCGCCCTCGGACGGCGCCCGAACATTGACGACATCGGACTCGAGACACTCGGCGTCGAGCTCGACAAGCGCGGCCTGCCGCCGGTCAACCGCGGCACCCAGCAGGTGGCCGACCTGCCGGTGTTCCTCGCCGGCGACGCCAACGGCCACGCGCCGTTGCTGCACGAGGCGGCCGACGACGGCCACATCGCCGGACTCAACGCCATGCGGCCGACGCCGGCCTGCTTCGAGCGCCGCACGCCGCTCGCCATCGTCTTTTCCGATCCCAACATCGCATCGGTAGGCCGGCGCTTTCAGGAACTCGAGGACGGAAGTTATTTCACCGGTGAGGTGCGTTTCGAAAACCAGGGCCGGGCGCGCGCCGCTCAGCGCAACCACGGCATCCTGCGCGTCTATGCCGGACGCGACGACGGCCGGCTGCTCGGCGCCGAGATGTGCGCCCCCGCCGGTGAGCACCTGGCGCATCTGCTGGCGCTCGCGATCCAGCGCGCGTTCACGGTGCGCGAGTTGCTGCGCCTGCCCTTCTATCACCCGGTGCTGGAAGAAGGGCTGCGCACCGCGCTGCGCGACCTGGCGGCGCAGCTGCCGCCCGCCGGCGAATCGGATCTCGCCGCCTGCGAAGCGCTCGGGGCCGAGGCGCTGGAGTGACGCGGGGCGCAAAAAATCCACGGAAAATTAATGGAAAAAATTTTCCGTGCTCCGTATTGAAAACCGGTAAACCCGATCTTACTCTGCATGGCTTATTCGTGTTGCGAACGTATTGAACCAAATCGCTCAAGGAAGTCACACCCATGATGGACGTATCGATGGAAGGTTTCACGCCCTGGGCCGCGCTCGCCGGCGGCACCCTGATCGGGCTCGCGGCGATCTGCTGTGGCGCGTGCTGTTTTTCTTCGGCCTGCTCACGGGCGGTCTGGTTACGTTGTGGTGGTGGCCGGCGGCGCTCGACATCCGTATCGACGTCTCGACCCCGGCGGTGATTCTCGCCGGCCTGCTGGTTGGGCTCGGCGCCCGCATCGGCAGCGGCTGCACCAGCGGCCACGGCGTCTGCGGCGTCGGAAGGCTGGCGCCGCGTTCGATCGTGGCGAGCGCGGCGTTCGTGTCGACCGCCATGCTCACGGTATACGTGGTGCGCCACGTGCTCGGGGGGATCTGATCATGCTCGGACTCGCGGGAACATTCTGCTCCGGTCTGCTGTTCGCCATCGGCCTCGGCATCGCCGGCATGACGCTGCCGCAGAAAGTGCTGGCCTTTCTCGACGTGACCGGCGACTGGGACCCGAGCTTGGCGCTGGTGATGATCAGCTCGGCCGGCATTTATCTTGTGTTGCACCGGCTGGTGCTGCGCCGCGGTCAGCCGCTTGCCAGCCCCAAATTCTACATGCCCACGCGCCGCGACATCGACGCGCCGCTGGTGGTGGGCGCAGCCATGTTTGGCATCGGCTGGGGCCTGGTCGGCCTGTGCCCGGGCCCGGCGGTGGCCGCGCTCGCGAGCTGGCACGAGGACGCGCTGGTGTTCTTCGTTTCCATGATCGCCGGCATGTACGCCTACGGCACGCTCCACGTGATCGGCAGCCACGACCCCGACGGCGGCGCGAGCGCGCTCGACCTGCTGCTCGGCAAGCGCTGAGTACCGCCCAACCCGACAAACCAAGGAGGTGGCATGATCTTCAGACAACTGTTAGAACCGGTTTCCAGTACCTACACCTACCTGCTCGGCTGCGAGGAAACGCGCCAGGCGATGCTGATCGACGCGGTGCTGGCCACCTGGCAGCGCGATCTCGAGGAACTGAACAAGCTCGGTTTGAAGCTTGCCTGCACGTTCGATTCCCACATCCATGCCGATCACATCAGCGCCGCGCGCAAACTCAAGATGGAGGCCGGCAGCCGCATCGCGCACCCGGCGTTCGACAATCTCGCCTGTGCCGACGTGGGGCTCGAGGAGGGCAAACCGTTCGAACTAGGCAGCATCCGGGTGGAGCCGCTGTTCACGCCGGGACACACCGACGGGCACCACGCCTACCGGGTGGACGGCCGCGTGCTCACCGGCGACGCGCTGCTGATCGACGGCTGTGGGCGCACCGACTTCCAGAACGGCGACGCGCCCACCCTTTACCGCAGCGTGCGCGACAAGCTGTTCGCCCTGCCCGAGGACACGCTGGTGTACCCGGCGCACGACTACCAGGGCCGGCGGGTATCCAGTGTCGGCCAGGAGAAGACGCGCAACCCGCGTCTCGGCGGCGACAAGCCGCTGGCCGAGTTCGTGAAGATCATGCAGGAATTGAAACTTGCCTATCCGAAGTTCATCGACTACGCGGTGCCGGGCAACCGCGAGTGCGGCAAGTGTCCGTACGGCGTGCCGGAGAACCTGCAGGAGTACTGCGCGCAGATCGGCGAGAGCGTGCAGGGTTGATCCGGCCCCTCCCGGTCGTGAATGACGCGCTGGAAATAATCGACCCGGTGTAACAGTAAATCACTCCGGGATTGCGGCGGCGCCGTCAGTCGCCGTGGTTCTTTTGCCTGATCGAAGCCGCGAAATCGAGCATGCGCTGCGTGGCGCGCAGCGCCTTCACCCGCACCGCCTCTTCCACGTTCACCTCGTTCGCGCCCGTTTCCAGCACGTCAGCAAGGTTGGCCAGCAAGTTCATTGCCATCCACGGGCAATGCGCGCAACTCTCGCAGGTAGCGCCCTCACCCGCGGTGGGCGCGGCCATGAGGATCTTGCCCGGCGCGGCCTGCTGCATCTTGTAGAAAATCCCGCGGTCGGTAGCCACGATCAGACGCTGGTTCGGCAGGGTTTTCGCCGCCTGGATCAACTGGCTGGTCGAGCCGATGACGTCGGCCAGATCCAGCACCGCCGTCGGCGACTCGGGGTGCGCGATGATCGCGGCGTCGGGATGCTGGCGCTTGAGCGCCGCCAGCGCCTCGCCCTTGAACTCGTCGTGCACCACACACGTGGCGTTCCACATCAGCATGTCCGCGCCGGTAACGCTTTGAATATATTTGCCGAGGTGCTTGTCCGGCGCCCACAGGATTTTTTCACCACGTGCCTTGAGATGCTCAATCAACTTTACCGCAATGCTCGAGGTCACCACCCAGTCCGCGCGCGCTTTGACCTCGGCGCTGGTATTGGAATACACCACGACCTGGCGGTCGGGATGGGCGTCGCAGAAGGGAATGAACAGGGACGCCGGGCAGCCGAGGTCGAGCGAGCACTCGGCCTGCAGCGTCGGCATGAGCACGCGCTTTTCGGGGTTGAGGATTTTCGCGGTCTCACCCATGAAGCGCACCCCGGCAACCACCAGCGTGCGCGCCGGATGGTCGTGGCCGAAGCGCGCCATCTCGAGCGAATCCGACACGCAACCGCCGGTCTCCTCGGCCAGGCGCTGCAAATCTTCGTCGACGTAGTAGTGCGCCACCAGCACGGCGTCCCGCTCCTTGAGCAGGCGCTTGATGCGGCTGCGCAGGCGCGTACGCTCCTCCTCCGAAGCCGGCGGGGGCGGCGGTGTTGCCGGTAGCTTGACGGCCACCGGGATGGGAATTTCAGCTCGCTGGTTCACGCTCTACCTCTGGTTCGCGGCTGGTGGGCCGTCTCAGAATCAATCTGCTTCACCATCATTTAATCACCCGGTGGTGATGGCAATCAATTATCGGTCAAGTGCGCAGATTTAAACCACCGCAACGGTGTGTGTATCAGCGTCCTTTGCAACAGCAGTAAGCAAAACTTATGACGTCCGTGTCTTTTGTCCACGCATCTGCTCCAGCACCAACAGCAGCGAGCTCGTGTCCTGCTCGCCGAAGCCGCTGGCCATGAGGGCGTCGAGCTGCTGCATCACCTGCGCGGTGACGGGCATTGGCAGGCCGGCGTCACGCGCGATTTTGAGCGCGACGCCAATATCCTTGTGGTGCAGCGCGGCGATAATGCCGGCGGCGAAATCACGCTCGACCATCTTCTTGCCCAACACATCAAGCATGCGGCTCGCACCCAGCCCGGTCATGACCGCCTCGCGTACCTTGGCCGGGTCCGCGCCCTGCTCGCGCGCAAACAAGAGTGCCTCGGCCGCACCCTGCAGGCAGGCAAGCTGGGCGATCTGGTTGGCGAGCTTGGTTACCTGTCCGGTTCCCAAAGGACCCATGTGGAAGATGGTCTTGCCCATGCATTCCAGCAACGGTTTCACGCGCTCGAAAACAGTCTTTTCACTGCCGACGAAAAACGTGAGCGAGGCCGCCTTGGCCCCGGCCACGCCGCCCGAGACCGGCGCGTCCAGCATGGCAATGCCACGCTCGGCCAGGCGCTGGCCAACGCTCCGCGCGATCGCGGGCGAAATGGTGCTCATATCCACCATGATCATGCCGGGCAGATCACTCTGAACGATCCCGTCCGGCCCGAGCGCCACTGATTCGACGTCGACTCCGGCGGTGACCATGGTGAACACCACTTCGCTCGTGCGCGCCACCTCGGCCGGCGTGGGTAGCGGGGTCAGGCCGAGACGGCCGGCGTGGGCGCGCGAGCGCTCGCCGCGCGCATAAACATTCAGCGTATGGCCGGCGGCGAGCAGATGCCGCGCCATCTCGCCGCCCATGTTGCCGAGGCCGATGAATCCGAGCCGCATGAGTTTCACCTTCTGCCGACGGAGAAGATGAACATTATCTCATTTGGCTTCAACCGCGTGAGTCCGAAAAACGGAATGAATGCCGGGGTCATTCATGGACCGGGCCATAGGCGCTGATATCCGGGCTAGAAAGGAATGAACAGGAAAGCGTTTGCGTACGAACGGTGGTAATGGTTGCCGCTGCTGCCCAAGCCCGAAGCGTCGCCGTAACCGGCCTTCAGTTCGGTTCGCATCCCGCCCGGGAGACGGCCCTGCGCGCCGACTTCCGTTGACAGGGGATAACTGGGGTCTTGATCCACCACCTGCCGCCCCGCCCCCACCATGCCGTGCACGGACCAGTCGGCCGACAGACGCCGGCTCAGAAAAAGTTTCACCACTTCCTCGTGGAACTCGCGCGGGTTGAAGTAACCGTGGCTAACCGTTTGTTCGCTGCGGAAGCGGCGCGCATAAATCTGGAAGCGGAGACTGAGATTCTGTTCCGGGAATGCATGAGGATCGAAATTGATGCGCAGCACCGTGCCGTCACGGTCGTTGCCGTCGCTGAAGTGCTGGCGATAGAACGCCAGCGCCCCCACGCCCAGTTCACCCAGACGGTGATCGCCGCCCAGCGTCACGGTGTCCAGGGTGATCCGGTTTTGCAGGGACGTAACCGTTTTGACGGCGCCCGACTCGGCGTTGAACGAGAACCCGCCGGTGTCGCTCGGGCGATAAGCCGTATCGAAAGCCCCCCAGGTGTAATCCCAGTCACCAAACTGGCCGCCGCCCAGCCGTAACCGGAACGGAATCTCGTGGTTCAGGTTTTTCCTGATCTGCCCGTAAGCCTCGGAAACATGCGCCGCGCCATGACCGTCGCGGAGGGTTTCGGTACTGCCGCCGACCTGCCAGAAGGCCTTCCACACGGAATCGCCCGGCGCTGCCGGGGCAGCCACACCGTTTTGAAATCGGGCCGCCAGCTCCAATCGGCGGCTGTGCAGGCCGTCGCTGTCGCGCGCGAACTCCACTTCCGCCAGCGCCGTGCGCGCCAGTCTCCGGTTCATCTCGTCCCGTTGTTTGAGATATTCCGCGTCGAGCCAGCCGCTCGCGGTGGCGGGACTGACCACCTGCGCATGGGGTTCCAACGCCTGCGCGGCACAGACCTCGCGGTCGAGCAGCAGACAGGCGCGCGACTTCTCGATGGCGGCCTCGAGCGAGGAGGTCTCCGTCTCCGCCAGCAACACGAGCGCGGCGCGCGGCCGGTCCAGGACGCTCAGCGTGCGCGCGAGCTTGGGCAAAATAGGGGCGCGCTCCTCCCGGGTTTCCGCGAGCGTCAGCGCCTCCCGGTACGCGCGTTCGGCGGCGCGATAGTCCTGAAGCCAGAAAGCGGCGTGGCCGAGCCCGAGCAGGGCCGCGCGGCGATCCTGGCGATTATGCCCGGACAACCGTGACAGCGCCTGCTCGAAATGGGATTTCGCCGCGGTTGGATTGTCTTGACGCAGAGCCTCGTGTCCGGCCTGGATCGCCGCCGTGCCGTCACCGGTAGCGGCGTGCACGCAAGGCGTTATCGCCAGGCTGACAATCAGCCCCGCGACGGCCAACAGTCGCCGCGCCGTCATTTTGTCCCCCAGGTTTTGCGCCGGTTCATGAATTCGGCGTAATAACCGGCCACGGACGCGGGCGACATCAACAGCTGCGCGAACAGGATATAGAAGATGAATCCGAAAATGTTGCGTCGCACCCGCAGCTTCGCGTCAACGAACATCCGTTTCTGCACGTGATACATCAAGAAATTGTTCATTACGCCGAGCGGCAGCACGGCCAGCGTCATGGGCCCCGCCAGGAAATAGTAACCGAAGCAAGCCGCGATCAATCCCGGCAGAAAACACACGAGATAGATCGTGTCCAGAAACGGATAGAACAGGTTGAGATAAAAAAAGGTCGAGTTCAGCCGGAACACCTTGAGTATCTGGGGATGCAGCTTGAACGCCTCGATCAGGCCGCGCGCCCAGCGGCGTCGCTGTTGATAGAACCTGACATAGGTCTCGGGCACGTTGGTGAACACCACCGCATTCTCGGCATAGCCGATGCGGTAGCCGCGCTTGAGCAGGCTCCACGACAACACGATGTCCTCGCCGACCGTGTCGGGCCAGCCGCCAACTTCCAGCAGGGCCTGCCGGGTATAGAGCGAAAACGCCCCCTGCGCCACCAGGGTGCCCTGATACAGGCTCTGGGTGCGCTTGACCACGGCGATGCCGTGGAAATAGTCCCACTCCTGTATCCGGGTGAGCCAGTTGCGGCGGGAGTTCTTGACGTTGATCGCGCCGGCCACGGCCACCGTGCCCGGCGGATCGCTGAGAAACCGCGACACGATATTTTCCAGCGCCTTCTCGTGCATGAAGGTGTCGGCATCGACAGAGATAATCAGGTTGTGGCGCGCCTGCGCGAGCCCGGCGTTCAGGGCATGCGCCTTTCCGCCATTCCGCGGCAGGGCAATGATGTTCACGTTCGGCGCGTTGACCGCGCGCGCAATTTTGACGGTGTCGTCCTTGGAGCCATCGTCGATCAGGATGATCTCGACGTCGCCCGGATAGCTCTGCTTCTGCAGTTGCGTGAGGGTTTCGGCGATGTTGTCTTGCTCGTTGTAGGCCGCCACCAACACGCTCACCGGCGGGAGCGAGGCATATGTCCGGGCCGGCGGACGGCGATCCAGCAGCAGGCTGAAGAAGATGAAGGCGAAAGCGAAGCCCGGCATGATGGCGATGCCCAGGACGACTAGGGTCGCGACCGGGTACGGGACGTAGACGGACAGATCGGCGATCCAGGGCAGCGCCAGATACCAGCTGAGGCCCGCCCAGCCGAAAGCCATCAGCTGCGCAAACGCGAGCTTGAATTTTACCGGGACATACTTCCGTGAATTTTCTGGTTGTGGCGGCCTTCCCTGATCGCTGAAACGCGTTTCGTGCTCAGGGCCAACCAGCGCCTGATTCAGGTCTTTGAGGTCTCCCATTGCCACAAAAGACTTGCAAGGGCTGTGCCAGCTACTTCTTTAAAAACCGCGGCTTAGCCCCTGATAGGGAAATTTTTGCGCGTTTAACTCTTTTTCAGGCGCGGCAAGTCGCTGCGACGATACGCGGCAGGGGGAAATAGGGCATTCGGACGATCGATGAGGGAGGGATTACCCGGCTGATTGACCTTATTTTATTTTGTAGTTATCCAGTCGGGTATTCCGGATGAACTGGCAGCTTGTCGCCACTACAGGACCACTTCACACGCGAATCCCAGTAAATGCGGAATTGCGGCTTGAAGTCCAGCTCACTGTCGATCGAACCGGCCGGGATAACAACCATCCCTGTTTCCCTCACGTAGCGTGGCAACCGACCGCCGCAGACGGAGCAGAAACAATTAGTGAAGCGCTTGGCTTCGGGGACTTTGTACGATTTGATCAGCGCCTCCCCCTCGATCCACTTGAGCGATCCGTGCGGGATGAGCAGATTCGAGGCATGGCCCGTGCCCGTGGCCTTGCGACAGCGCGAGCAATGACAGTGATAAAACCATTGCGGGTCGCCGCTGACTTCGTATTGCACGGCACCGCAAAGACAACTTCCGTTAATGATGGTTTCGGGCATGGGTTGTCCGCCAAAGGCTTGAAGATGGAATAGGTTATCTCATGCGGGCGGCCCACGAAAGAATTTCTCCGGCCCCTTCTATTCAGCCTTCGCCAGACAGACGCTACGCCAGATTCTCGGAAAATTCATTCAACATTTTTATTATTTCAGGCGAATATTTTTTCGACAGCTTTTCGCGGAACACGGCGATGTCTTTTCGCGCCGATTCGAGCTTGCCCGTGCCCATGCGGCTGAGGCGGATGTGAAAAGAGCGTCGGTCCGAATTATTTTCGGTCACTTCCACAATCCCCGACTTGATCAGCTCGCTGATCAGCACGCTGGCCGTGGCACGCCGAACGTTCAGTTTCTCGCTCATCTCCGTCACCGTGGCCTGCCCCATCTCCGCCAAATTGTCGAGCAGCCGATACTGGGGCACGCGCAGCCCCGAGTACATCAGTGACACCGACACGTTCCTTTCCAGCGTCTGTGCCGCCTTGAGCAGCTTGACCACATCCAGGTTTTCCATGACGTGACCTGATTATTGTTTGTTAGCGAAACTAATCAAATTCTCTGATTTGTGCTTAACCAGTTTGGCAGATTTAATCATTTCAGGATATGCCGATTGACTATATGTGATGCCCATCGGCATATCAATCTGCGTCAACCGCCGAAACGGAAAAACAAGCAATGCGGAAGCCACCGTGATGTTCTTACTTAAATTTTCGATAAGCCGATTGGTGGCCCGGGAAATACAATCTCTAAACAAAAAACAAAGGAGAAGAACGTGACAAGCATGATGACCAGCGAGATCTATTGGCTCACCCTGATAACTGTTTTCTCGAGTTTGTTATTCATCCCCTACGCCTACGTCAGAATATCCCGGATTGGATTCCTGCGTCTCCTGACCAGTCCCTTGCCGGGAGACGACCCATTCAAAGAGGAGTGGGCGCACCGCGCCTATCGCGCCCACATGAATGCAATTGAAAACATTGTCATCTTCGCACCGCTGGTGCTGGCAGTTCACGTCACTGGAGCAAGTAATGAGGTCACGGCGCAGGCCAGCGCAGTCTATTTTTGGGCTCGTGTCGTTCATGCCCCTTTTTATATTTTTAATACTCCATTTATAAGAACGATCGCGTATTTTGTCGGTCTGGGCGCGTGCCTCGTCCTTGCTTATCAGCTATTGGCGTAATCGCCGCCAACGACGGTTGGGGGCAGAGTCCCGATATCAAGACCCGACGGAGATTCGGAGGGGCTAAATAAAAAGGCCTGGCGTTGGCCGGGCCTTGGAGTGTGTTATTGCTCTAACGAGTGGCGGGGCTGTGAAT
Organism: Sulfuricaulis sp.; assembly: GCF_024653915.1. Classification (NCBI taxonomy): domain Bacteria; kingdom Pseudomonadati; phylum Pseudomonadota; class Gammaproteobacteria; order Acidiferrobacterales; family Acidiferrobacteraceae; genus Sulfuricaulis; species Sulfuricaulis sp. Next base: position 43,139 of record NZ_JANLGY010000022.1, read on the forward strand.
TAATTCACTCCGGCCCTTTAAACTGCTCATCCTTCGTGACGGTCTCGCTCTGATCCAGTGACTGATCCGGATTTTCATCGGATTGAGGAGGAGCGTTTTTCTCCAGCTTGCGCTGACGCTTCTCTTCCATTTTCTTCTTCTTTTGCAGTTCTTTCTGGCGCTTCTGAAACTGATAGTTGGGTTTTGCCACTATTGCGCCCTCACCATATGGAGTTAAACCGTATTATGTCAGGCATTGTGGCGGGTGTCCTGACGCCCGGCGGCTGTTTCGGGCAATAAATGGGGCAGATACCGGTATTTACTCTAATATTTACTAAAGCGTTTTGGCTGGCGGGTAGAAGCAAATCGGGAGATTTTATGCCGGAAACGTTGTGGTGGGTGGCGGCGCTGTTTGCCGCCGTGGGCGTGGCGCTGATTGTGGCGGCGGGTACGGCGCTGCGGCGACGGCGCCCGCTGCGCATGAGCCTGCGGCTGCTGTGGGCGCTGGTGTTTCTCGCGGGCGCGGCGGCCAGCGGCGCCATCGCGCTGGGTGTGCAGGGTTATCGCGCGCTGACGCACGAGGAAATCGCCGCCGTGGTGCGCACTGAACCGCTCGGCCCGAATCGCTTCCGGGCGCAATTCCGCTTTCCCGACGGCAGCGAAGCAACGTACACACTCAGCGGCGATCAGCTGTACGTGGACGCGCGTATCCTGAAATGGCATCCGTGGGCCAATATTTTCGGCCTGCACACGGTGTATGAACTCGACCGCGTCGCCGGGCGCTATCACGATCTGGCGCAGGAGCAACAGCAGCCGCGCACCGTGAAATCACTCGCGCCTGAACGGGAAGTGGATTTGTTTAAATTACGTCAGCGCTACGCGCTGCTGAGTCCCCTGCTCGATGCCGAATATGGCTCGGCGACCTTCGCCGCCGCCGACAGTCCCGCGCAATATGAAGTGCGCGTCTCGACCACCGGCCTGCTGATACGCAAGCTGGCGCCTTAATCCAACCGAAGGGAAAACTCGAACAGCGGTATTGGCGAAAACTCCGACCTGGCCCGGGTTTTTGGCTGACCGGTGGTCCTGTCAGGCGCCCGAACTCCACCCTAGACTTGGCTACACTTCAAGACAGCTCCCCGAACAAACAGGTGACACATGAACAACTGGATCTGGATTGGAAAATTCGTCATCGTCATCGCCGCCGCGCTGGTGCTCGGCGAAACGCTTGGCAGCCTCGAGCTGTTCCGCAGCACCACGCTCGGTACGCCCAAGGTCACCGCCGGTTCGCTGGTACGGTTCTTCGGCCACGGCGGCGCGCTGGTGTTGCTGTTCATGCTCGGTCAGCGGCTCACGCAGCAGATACGCGCGCTGGACGGCGGCATGGCCCGTCTCGCCGACCCGGTTTTGGCGCTGATTACGCTCATCGTCACGGCCAGCGCCTACGTGGTGCTCATGAAATTCAGCGCGCCGTTTCTCGGCGACAGCGTCCGGGCCCTGCTCGACTGGACGTTCGTCCTCGGCATCCTCGCCGCCGCGGTGTGGCTGGTGTGGGCGCTGTTCCACAATTCCGAAGCGGTCATGGAAGCCATCGGCAAGTCTGGAAAAGCCAAGACGGGGTAATCCAGGTTCAACGCCAACTAACTAAAACGGCCCCGCGAGGGGCCGTTTCTTTTGTGAGGCGGTTCAAAGTGTGACTGCCTAAGAAATAATCCCTCCGTCCCCTTCGTCGAAGAGGCTGGATATTTCCGGCGTTCAGCGCCGGCGCTTGCTCGACAGGCGTTTAATCTTGTTTTCGTCCAAGGGGCGGCGGCTCTTTACGCGCAGGCTTTCATTCCACTCGGCCGCGAAGTCACGCTGCATACTCCGATTGATCGCCGCCGTCGCCAGCATGGAGATCAACGCGCCCAGACTCGCCAAGGCCATGTCCTTGTGCGCGTCCCACACGTCACCTTGTGTTCCGAGATAGGCCATCCCCAGACCCTCGCCGAAGATCTCGGCCACGCCCCATTCGATCAGCTCGAAGAGCATGGAGGTCGACATGGTGAGGTCCAGGGGAAGGAAATAACCCCAAAAACCACGCACGCTGGCGATACGGATAAACACTTCGCGAATCGGGTACGCCAGCAATAGCCCGTAGAAAAAATGAATCGCCCGGTCGAAATGGTTGCGCTCGAAACCCAGGGCCTCGTTCAGACTGAAACCAAATACAGACTCGAACCACTTGTCGTACGGCACCTCCGCATAAGTGTAATGCGCGCCGATTTCATGCAGCACGAGAAAAACAAAGAGCAGCGTGTAAGAGACGCGCGATAAGGTAAAAACACGATAGGTCCCGGCGAGAACCAGCACACCCACCACGACCAGGATATTTTCCAATGCCCACGCGGCGCGGTCGTTGGGGTGAATGGCCAGCGGTATCCACACGCAAGCAAACAAGATACCGAGGAGGAGCAGGTACTGACGATGAGATAGACGGGTGATCAAAGCGTTGGGCTGGCGCGAGATTTAACGCCGCCGCACGACGATAACTTCGAAACGTCCGCGTGGACCGATAAAGTACGACGCCAGCCAAGCGGTCAGGCTCACGACGATCGATCCCAACAAGGCCGCGCCGAAACCGGCGATGCTGAAGTTATCGAACATCCACGCTACCAACCCGAGCATGGCCGCGTTAATAACTAAAAGAAACAATCCGAGCGTAAGGATGGTGATGGGAAGCGTAAGAATTAACAGCAGCGGCCGCACCACGGCGTTGACGATGCCGAGCAGCAGCGCCGCCCCGAGCAATGTTCCCACGCCTTGCACGTCGATGCCGGGCACCAGCTCCGACGCCAGCCACAGCCCGAATGCGACAATGAAAAAACGTAACAAGAAACCGGTCATGGGCTTATATTTTCACATTCGCCGGCGTTTGTGAAATACCCGTCACGTGCGCGGCCGGATAATTTATGACTCGCGCCTTATCGAAAATGGATTCAATGCAGGTTAGGTTGGGCGCGTAATAATCCGCAATAAAAGTGCGCGTTTCGACGACCGGGTGGCTGATCCGGAAACGGGGGCCGTGATTGAACTGAAGTAAAAGCTGAACAGGTGTCAGCGGGAACTGTTACCTGACCGAGCTATAAAGACTACCGAATAATTAATTTCTCCGTCCCTTTTTATGCCTGGTTATGTGGTTTGGTGCCGACGACGACGTGGGTAATGCCGTTGAGATAAACGCGCCCGGGCTTTGAGCTGCGGGCCTCGGCCTCGCGCGCAATCTCTTGCTTCACGATCGCCTGCGTATCCGCCGGCAGCTGTGCAAACAGGCTCGCCACGGGTCCCGCGAGCTCGCGAATGAACACGTCATACTCGGCGCCGGTCGAAAAATCGGCCATCGGCAGCGATATCTGTTCAATCGCCACGTCGCTGAAACCCGCTTCGGCAAAGATGGCGCGCAGCCGGTCGGTGTCGGCGAGCGCGAAGATGCCGGGCGCGCCCGGGGGCGGGGTGGGGACATCCATATGCCGCTTGAGCACGCCGAGCGGCACCGTGACGAAGGGGTTATTCGCCGCCTCGGTCCAGACGCTGATCACCGCTTTTCCGCCCGGCTTAAGCGCGGTGTTGGCGCAATGCATGCATTTGACCGGATCGGGCATGAACATGAGGCCCCAGCGCATGGTCACGGCGTCGAACGAGCCTTTCATCGCGTCGATGACTTCGCCGTCGACACAACGGAACTCAACATTTGAGAGCGAACGCGCCTGTGCTTTTGAGCGCGCGTAGCCGATCATCTCCTCGACGAAGTCGGTGGCGAGCACCGAGCCTTCGGGCCCGATTCGTTCGGCGATGGTCAGCGCCGGTTCGCCCGCGCCGCAGGCGATGTCGAGCACGCGCGACCCCTCGCGAATGGCCGCCAGCGCGATCATGCGCTCGGTCACCGGCGCCGCCCAAATTCGCATCAGCGGATCGTACTTGCCCCAACCCGGCGCGACCATGGTCCAGCTCTTGTGCTGCTTCTCCTTCGCTTCCGCCTTATTCATTTTCTCCTCCATTATGGCTTGTGTTGTCCGTCTTCGCGGACGCTCCGCACAGTGTCAGCCAAAACCTCAGCGACTGCAATTGGGGCGGTGAGATCGTGGCCGGTCCTCTGCGCAATGAGCAGGCGATTTTATACATGGACACCAACCCGCGGCGCACAGGGATTACGAAACGCGCGTTGGACATCACGGGGCAGCCCGGTCAGGTTTGATTAGGCGTAACGAAGACGGGGGCTTTGACTGCGCGGTCTTGCGGTGCGGACGCGCGAAGGGCATGCTAAAGGCATCTGATCCGGCACACTTCGACCGCCAGCGGGATGAAAGCAAAGGAGGAATAGCCGATGCCGTTATACCTGACCAAGTTCAGTTACACGCCTGCCGCATGGGCAAAACTCATCAAGAACCCCGAGGACCGCCGAGCGGCAGCCAAGCAGTACATCGAATCGGTCGGCGGAAAGTTGCACGGTTTCTGGTATGCCTTCGGTGAACACGACGGATACAACTTGTGGGAGGCTCCGGATAACGTCTCGATGGCCGCCACGGCGATGGCGATCAGCGCCGGCGGAGCGTTGAGCTCCCTTCAGACGACTGTCTTGCTGACCGTTGAGGAGACGGTCGCCGCCATGAAAAAGGCCTCGTCGATCACGTATCGGCCACCGGGAGAAAAAAGTTAGGAGCACTCCTCGCTCGAATCGACCGCGAGCCGCTGGCCGCGATGGGCCACGTCCAGCGGTTGGGACGTGCGGCGCCACTCCTTCTCTCTCTTCGGTTCAGAATAACGCAGCGGTTGAAACCACAAGCGATACACCCAGCGCCCGGCCAGGGCCGGCGAGACCAGGCCCAACAGGCGAATTGCCAGGCGCAGCAGCCAGAAGGCTAGCGGCATGGGTATGAAGCGGAATATGGTTGGTTACTCATGATCGCGTCCTATTGTCGATCTGGCCTGTTTGCCTTCGAGCAGGTCCCGGACTTCTTCCACTTCCTTGATGAGGAAATCCCGAAACACGTGGATGCGTTCGGTGCGCTTGAGATCCGAATGGAACAGGAACCACAGGCCCATGTCCATTTCCGGTATCGGGTCGGTGTAGCGTTCCAGCAATGGATCGGGATCGGCCATGTAGCACGGCAGCACGGCCAGCCCGATGTTCTGCTTCAGCATTTGCTGCGTCAGGATGGGATCGTCCACGATAACCTGATGTGACTCGCCGCCGGACAGCTTGCTCGTCCAGTGCTTGTGATACCCACAGCAGGTCATGCCGATCCATTTCGGCGGCGCATCGTGCTTGCGCAAACCGGCCAGGTATTTTCGACCACCATAAACCGTCGAGGCAATGGTGGCGATTTTTTTGCCCATCAGCGTCTCCATCGGATCGTTGGTGACGCGCAGCGCGACATCGGCCTGGCGCTCGGCCAGACTTATGTCCGAGTTGCATACCAGGATCTGCAATTCGATTTCCGGATGGGCCGCGCTGAAGCGCGAGAAAATCGGCGCCAGCACCGCGGCCGCCATGATGTTCACCGCGGTCACGCGCAGGCTGCCGGCCAGATTTTTATCTTGCCCCTGCAACGCCCCGTCCACCGCCAGCGCTTCGCGCTCCATGTTCATGGCGGCTTTTTTCAGGTCTTCGCCGGCGGCGGTCAGCTCATAGCCCGAGCGCTTTTTTTCGAACAGCCTCGTGCCCAGGCGTTTTTCCAGTTGCCGCAGGCGCCGGGAGACCGTCGAGTGCTGCACGTCCAGGTACCGCGCCGCGCCGGAGACCGAGCCCATGCGGGCCATGGCGAGAAAAATCCGCAAATCATCCCAGTTCATGCTTCCCCGAGTACTTGTGCATATTTGCACATTGTATTTGCCTTTATTGGGAATTGTTGTCGATTTAAACAGAAAGAGTTGCCAGGCATTGTTTTAAACCGTGAGCAAAGGAGATTCGTGATGACCCAGCCAAAAACCTATGAAGGCAGCTGTTTTTGCGGAGCGGTTCAGCTCAGAGTGACCGGCGCACCGGTGGGCATGGGCTACTGCCACTGCGATTCCTGCCGCAAGTGGTCGGCCGGCCCGGTGAATGCCTTCACCCTGTGGAAGCCGGAGCATGTCGCGATCACCCGGGGAACGGATCGCATCGGTTCCTTCAACAAAACACCCGGCAGCACCCGCAAGTGGTGCAAAACCTGCGGCGGCCACATTCTGACCGAGCATCCCGCCCTGGGGCTGACCGATGTCTACGCCGCTGTGATTCCGGATTTTCCCTTCGAGGCCGGGGTGCACGTGCACTACCAGGAAACCGCGCTGCACATCCACGACGGGGTCGTCAAACAAAAGGATGTTCCGAAGGAAATGGGCGGCTCCGGCATGGTATTGCCTGACTAGTCCGACAACGCGCGACCGATGAGAGAAAATCCAACATGACCAAGCTGGCAATCATTCAGGAAGCCCCGGTGTTCCTCGACAAGCACGCCACCATCAAGAAGGCCGTGGCGCTGGTGGACAAGGCAGCGGCGCAGGGTGCGCAGCTGATTGTTTTCAGCGAGGCATTCATCCCGGGCTACCCGGCGTGGATCTGGCGCCTGCGGCCGGGGGCAGATTTCAAACTCTCGGAAGAAATCCACTCGCGCCTGCTGGACAACGCCGTGAACCTGAAACAAGACGAGCTGGCGCCGCTGCGCCAGGCCGCCAAGAAACACAAGGTCACGATCGTCTGCGGCATTGACGAGCGCGACGGCGAGTTAAGCCGCACGACGCTCTACAACACCGTGGTCATCATCGGACCCGATGGACAGCTGCTCAACCGCCACCGCAAATTGATGCCGACCAATCCGGAGCGCATGGTCTGGGGCTTCGGCGACGCCACCGGCCTCAAGGTGGTCGATACTCCGTGCGGGCGCGTCGGCACGCTGCTGTGCTGGGAAAGCTTCATGCCGCTGGCGCGCTACGCGCTGTACGCGCAGGGGATCGAAATCTATATCGCGCCGACCTACGACAGCGGCGACGGCTGGATCGGCACCATGCAGCACATCGCGCGCGAGGCGAAGTGCTGGGTGGTCGGCAGCGGATATGCCATCAAAGGCAGCGACATCCCGGAGGACTTCCCGAAAAAAGCCGAGCTTTATCCCGACGCGCAGGCCTGGGTCAATCCCGGCGATTCCGTCGTGGTCGCGCCCGGCGGCGAGATCGTCGCCGGCCCGATGCGCAACGAGCAGGGAATTTTATACGCGGACATCGACAGCCAGCGCACCGGGATTGCGAAACGCGCGCTGGACGTCACCGGCCATTACGCCCGCCCGGATATTTTCCAGCTGCACGTGAACACCCAGCCACAGAGCCCGGTCAAGTTTGATTAGCCGTAACGAGGTCCGGGACCGTGACTGAACGGAAGTGAAAGCTGAACAGGCGTCAGCGCGAACTGTGATCTGGCCGGTTTATAAAACTGCTTAAAAAATAATCCCTCCGTCCCCTTTTATCAGTCCCCTTTTATCATCTGATCCGAATTGGCAAAACTTAAAGCACCACAACACTTTTAGCTAATTTTTTCTTGGCAAACGCAAACGTTAGTAAACTATAACTATTTGAAAAACTGTCAAAGTAAAATTCGTATGTATCGCCGTTTATATCAGTAAGTTGTTCTGTAGAGCTTCCGACTGGACCACGGGGTCTGTATGTGACATAACGACTAACAATTGCGTATATCGCTTCTGCATCAAAATTAGGAAATTGGCGCAGAAACCCAATTGAGCGAATGAAGTGGGTGCAATCTGCTCCATCGGTTCCACCGCCAATTTCGGGGTGTTTTGGATGTCGGCTAATTAATCCAACAACAGGAAGTGTGGAGTCACGTTCTTCGACCCAATGCCAAAGTGTAGTCGTTAATGTATTTTTGTATCGATTTTTAAGTATTTGAATGCTCTTCCAGCTAAGATCCAAGTCTCGCGATTCATTCTTGAATTTATCTAGCAAAAAGAGAAGCTGACCTGCACCGTAGTTGGCCTCTGCCTCAATCATGTCATGACACTGTGGCTTTAGCGTAATATCGTTGTCTCCTAGTAGAAAATCCCGATGCCACGGAGTAATGCTATGCGTTATTTCGTGCGCCTGGATGTGGCGATGCTTTAGCTCTGGTACTTCATCATCTATAAGGATACATCGGTCGCTAGGGATCCAGAGAGCATTCAATTTTGCTTTTTTTACTACGTCAGTAAAGCGGGTAGGTCTGTCGACCAAAGTCTTCCCTGCAACTTTCAATTTATGGGATATTTCGTCGAGAAGATTTAAATCAGTGCTGCTGTAATAATTAAGATCGAGCTTTAATAATGACCTTACATGATTAAGATCTAGTGGTGGCTCGGGATCATCAAGATCGCGCAAGACACGCGATATTTGTGCTCTTATATCCTCCGCAGAATAATGATCGATTTCGGGCTCATTTTTCATGATCTCCGGTTCGCTCCCTATATTTGCTTAAAAAGGATACAAATTCATTTAGTCTCTTTCTCTCTTCTTTGCTTAAGCTGGAAAGCTCACCTGAGTTAGCAGCAAATCGTGTCACTGCCTCATCGAGGACTGGATCATTTTTCACTGATGCAGTAGATATTCTTAACAGTAGCCTAGTTGAAATCTTATAGTACGATGCCAATTGATGGATTGTTCTTGGCTTGGGTATAAACCTCGGATCATGTTCAATAGCCTGCAATTCATCTACTGAGACACGGGCGTAGTCTGCTAATTCAGCAATACTGATCTCGTCACGCACTCTTAATTGGCGAATAAGCGTTCCCAATACTGCATAGTCGGCTCTCGCCTCTTCAAGAAATCTAGCTTCAATTCTTCTTTCAGCAGTCTTAGCAAATTCCCCCTGTAAGTCTACATACTCAATTGGAAGCCCCGCATCAGTATCTACATCAGGGTCTTTAGCTATCCGAAATTGCAGCCACTCATTAGTTACGAGCATTTTCATTTAGCCTCCTTGACTGTTTGTAGAAAAAAATGTTGCTAATTGCGTTTCTGAGAATTCAAAATAACAAAACGATTGATAGTCACTATCTGGCCCAAAGTCCGTCATACCCAAAACGTCGCGATAGAATGTTTCAGCACCCGGGAGGGAATGCAGACCAATGCGACCGTTTAATTCTTCAGCAACGCTATAGCTCACGGCAGTTCCAAGTAGAAGTTGTCCCACACCTTTGTACTTGGCGTCCTCTTTCACCAGACTTGGGCGATTCCAAGGCGCAGTAGCCACACATTCCACATAAATAATGTCAGCACGTTCGTGATCTGGATGCCGACTAAACTTTCCGCCCTTGCGCACTAGCATCAAACCTTGAGTAGTCCCCGCGCATTCGACAGCGAACATTTGATACAGCAACGGGTTCATGCGTGTTTGGGCAATCCGCGACCAGTCCCAACGTGCATCCTCTGCTCGTGCGGGGCTAGACCCAGCTGAAGATAAACTAGCTTTGTGTACACTCAAAAAAGCTGGGCGCCATTCGCGTTCGAAGGCTGCTAAATTGCTCCCGTCGATGCCCAAGAAGAGTTCTGCCCACTCAAGCTCACCTGTTTGGCGATTAAGTAGCTGATACTTCCCGAGCAGGGCTTTCACAGGACCATTAATTCAGCTTTTTCCTTGGTACTTGGATTTTCAATAAAAACCTTTTCACCACGCTCAAGTCTCTCGTCAACGGATTGATAAAGTCTTAAAGCTTGTCGGAGCAAGGCTGTCTTTGACATCCCTTTGCGATTGCAAAGCGTCTCGAGAGTCACCATTTCTGGCTCGCTCAAGTTAAACGTCATCGTACGTTTCTCGAACATGGGTCGTCTCCAGGTTAGTTAGCGTCTACTGATATACGTAAATTATAGTTTTTAGACCCCAAAAAGTAAATTTAAAATAGCTAATAAGTATATTGACAATACATATTTATTAGCTATTATATAGCTACATCAACCTTTCAGAGGTATCCACAAATGACAGACCAACATGCAGAAATAGGCTAAAAAAAGGCAAAATCGAAGGAAGAAGAGGATTTCCTCGATGAGATAATCGACCTAGAGGAATACTCGCGTCATGGGAAGCGGCCCCCATTAGCTCGCGGATACCGCTTCCGCGTAAACGGGGAGCTGATTGTTGTGGAGCAGCCGATAGTGACAGGCCGTGAGGTCCTCACACTTGCTGCTCTTACGCCCCCAGAGCAGTACACCTTGCGCGTCAAAATAGCTGGTCAGCCGCCACGTAAAGTCAGTCTGGATGAAAAAGTCGACCTCCGGGCACCTGGAGTGGAGAAATTCAAAGCCCTACCACGGGACCAGACCGAAGGTTAGATGGAAAACTTGCGGCGTCAGTTCGACCTTCCCATGGAAGACCAGTTGTTTCTTAACGACTATGGTCTTCCGTGGGAAACGATTGTGGACGGCTCCCATTGGGTGCTGATTCACAATTTTGCGACAGATGAAAGATACAACCATCCAAAAGTCACAGCCGCTATCCGTTTGGAAGCAGGATATCCGCGCGCCGGACTCGACATGGTCTACTTCTTTCCCGCGCTTATTCGAACTGACGGCAAACCGATAAATCGAACGGAAGGAACACAAGTCATTGCAAACCAAACGTTCCAACGATGGTCACGACATCGAACAGCACAAAACCCTTGGGTCATTGGTCAAGATAATATCGGAACGCATATCGTGCTGATTGAGGATTGGCTCGCCCGGGAATTTGAGCGATGAATAATCCCTTCACTACGCTTAGCCTGACCGGCGATCAGCATGCTTTATTAATGGGGCACCTGTACCCTGGCGACAACAAAGAAGCTGTTGCTATTTTGCTTTGTAATCGACGTGCTGGTGATCGACGACACCGTCTTGTTGCACGTGAGATCCATTTGATTCCCCACGAACAATGCTCAGTGCGTACGGAAACACAGGTAACCTGGCCAACTGATCTACTTGAACCTATTCTCGAGCGCGCAACAAAGTATGCGCTCTCCGTCATCAAGATACACAGCCATCCTAGGGGATACCCGAGATTCTCCCAAACAGATGACATCGCTGATCGTGATCTTCTGCCATTGGTCCGAGGGTGGGTTGAAGCAGATGTAATTCATGGCAGTGTTGTTGTCTTGCCAAACGGCGAGATGTTTGGTCGTGTTCTCGGTTCAGAAAACGACTTCATAAAATTGGACTTGATTAACGTGGTTGGTGATGATTTGTATTTTTGGTATTCCGATGCCAATACTTCGGAGATGCCCAGTTTTGTTGCATCTCATGCCCAGCTTTTCGGAGCAGGAACAACTGAACGATTACGCCGTCTTTCAATTGCGGTAATTGGCTGTTCTGGCACGGGCAGCCCAGTAATCGAACAGCTTATCCGGCTCGGTGTTGGCGAACTTATTATTGTCGATGATGATCGAATGGATGATCGTAATGTAAACCGCATACTGAACTCCACAATACTTGATGCGAACGAGCACAGTTTAAAGGCATTAATGCTCGCACTGGCAATAGATAAGATAGGTCTCGGCACCCGTGTCATCCCAATCTGTCGCAACCTATGGGACCCAGAAGTGATTCGTCAGGTTGCACAATGTGACATTGTCTTTGGCTGCATGGATACAGTCGATGGACGCTTTCTGCTTAACACACTAGCTACTTATTACACGATATCGTACTTTGATTTAGGCGTCCGACTTGATGCCATACCTAATGGTCCGCAAAAGGGCAAAATCAGAGAAGTATGTGGAACGGTCCATTATCTCCAACCGGGGCGTTCCAGCTTAATTAGTCGTGGTCTCTTTACAATGGAACAAGTTGCCCATGCACGTCTTCGACACACTGATCCTGCTGCACATGAACAGCAAGTAAAGGATGGCTATATAAAGGGCATACAAGAATATCGACCGGCGGTAATCAGTGTAAACATGTACATTGCAGCCTTGGCAATAAATGACTTTCTTGCACGATTACACCCGTATAGGGAAGCTCCAAACTGTAAGATTGCCAGCATTGAAGCTAGCTTAAGTAGTCTGGAGCTCTTTCCGGAACCAGAGGGCACCCCATGTACCGTCCTTCAACAATATGTGGGCAAAGGCGATGTGACGCCTTTGCTCGATATCGTTGAGCTTAGTTAGGAGCACATGGTCAATGCATTGGCTCAAGCTACTATTCGACCGACTTTTCCGCAGGCCTCAGAAAAGAGAGGCTGCCCCATATAGGACTCAATTCATTGAGGGTGCGCTACCAAAACAGATAGACGCCAAGACAATATATGTTACCCAAGAAGATGGATTCCTTGAACACGTTTCTTTGATTTGTCCATGTGGATGTGGAGAGACACTTCACCTGAATCTGCTTCAAGATGAGCGCCCCTATTGGAACCTTATGCAACACCAAAATGGAACAGTTAGCTTACGACCATCCATTTGGCGAAAGTACGGCTGCTACTCTCATTTTTGGATTTTGAGTGGATACATACATTGGTACGAGCGCGGAGTACCTCCATAAAACTTCTCTGTTGGTTCCAAGCTCGAATACGAACTAAAGAGGCTGAGTCACTTTTCAATCGAAATTACTTTGTTTTCAAAAAAATGAAGGCGGGTTAATGTTTTGTTCAGGTCTTCATATATATCTCCGCCCCCTGCTTCACGAACTCCACCGCCTTGGCTTCCATGCCCTTCAACGCGGCTAGTCTTTGCGGGACTGTTGCGCCAGGCGCGCAAACTCGGCCAACTTGTTGTAATCGCTCTTGTCCGCGGCGCGTAAGGCATCCAGATAGGCCGCCCTGACTTCTCCTTGCGGGACTCCGCTCATGCCGCCCCAAGTAAACGGGGGTTGGTGCAGAACCCTCTCCAGCAACAGATCCGTGACCAGTCGCGCGTGGCGACCGTTCCCGTTCGGGAACGGATGAATCGACACCAGCCGGTGATGGAACCGCCAGGCGATTTCATCCGGGGGATAGGATTTGTGCTCGATCTGCGCCTTGATGTCCTCGCAAAGCTTGTGCAGCTCGACGCCGATATGCGCCTTCGGCACGCCGATGTTCTTGTCGCTGGTACGAAATTTCCCCGCCCATTTCCACACGCGGCCGAACATCTGGCGATGCAATTTGCGGATGAAGCCTTCGTCCAGGATGGATTGGGGGCGGGACGTGTTCAGGCCTTGCATGGCCTCGACGATGTTTTCCTGCTCCAGACGATTGAGTTCTTCCCGGGTGGTGACGTGGGTGGGAATCAGCCCTTCGGCTTCATCCGGATCCAGCGGCGTGGCGCCGGTCGTCCGCGTTTCGCTCACGCGCTCAGTCCCAGAATGTTTTCGGTATTTTATTCAGCAGGGACACGGCGGCGGTTTCCGTGGCCTTGCCGACTTCGTCTTGCGACAAAGACTGATCTTCCAACGCCATGGTGTGCGAGGCGCGCACCATATCCTGCCGGACTTTCTGTCTGGCCTGTTTCAGCAATGTCTCTTTGAGCGTGGTTTTGGGAACCAGCGCATAGACCAGCACGCAATCCATGGCCTCCGCCGCGCGCCGCAAGGTTTTCAGTGTGGTGGCGCCTGTCGCTTCCAGCCGCTCCATATCTCCAACCCACATTTTGCTGACATCCATACGTTCGCCCAGTTGGCGCCCACTCATGCCGAGCGCGTCCCGGATAGCTCTGATCCATCCTTTTTTAGGTGGCTGCAAATTGCGCAACGGCACGAACTGGGCAAGGCTTGCATCCAGTTGCGAAAGAGCAGTTTTTTGGTATTTCTTGACCATAAAGTAAGTATATATACTTACTTTATATTGTAAATAGTAAATATATAGATTTACTATTTTAATAATTACGTAAGTATATAAGCTTACAATTCAATCGATAACATCAGGCCTTTTTATAAATCTCCGCCCCCTGCTTCACGAACTCCACCGCCTTGGCTTCCATGCCTTTCTGCGGAGTTAGCCTTTGCGGGCCTGCTGCGCCAAACGCACAAACTCCAGCAGCTCTTCGGCTATCACCAATCGTTCTGCGGGTGTTGCGGCGAGAGACGCCTTGAGCTGTGCCTCCTCCACCTCGGCAAAGATGACAGGCCAGAAGGGCGCTGGCGCTTTATCCGGGTTTGGTTGGTTTGCCATATGCCTTAGTTTTTAGTCAGCAACCCAGATGCAGCGCCAGCTGAATCCGGGATTCAGCCCGGATTTCGTTTCACTCCATCCGGGCTACGTTTGCTACTCTCCTTTGGTGGCGCCAACCATCCACGCTAATTTCAGCGCCTCTTCCAACCAGGCCAAGCGCTGTGCGGGGGTGGCGCGCAGGGCGTCGTCTAACTCCACCTCCTTGACCTCGTCCCAAGTTGCCGGGTAGAGGCGCTCGTCCGTTAGTGTAGATTTATCGTTAGCCACGCTACTGTCTGTCCTTATTCCTTGCGGTAAATTTCCACACCGGCCTTTTTGAACTCAACCGTCCAAAAATCCTCTATTTCAATGCTACCTCGATATCGCCCAACCATTGCACGTCGTAAGAACCCTTCGCCAGTTTCATTACCAGCTTCTCATCCGCGGTGATCAACGGAAGCCGCGTTTGCTTTGATGCGGCGACATAACAGGCGTCGTAGGCCGTGATCCGGTGTTTCAAGGCAATCTCCAAGGTTTCTTCAGCGATGGCTTGCGCTGGAATCACCGTTAGCCCGAGACTGGTTAAATCACGCAGATGCGCCTGAACATCCTTGTCGGGGTATGCCGACCGCTGAACCCATTTCCAAAACACATTGGCACATTCGACGAAGAAAAAATCGGGGACGATCAACTCAGCACCATTTTCCAGGGCGAAGCGAGCGAATACCTCTTGGGCCTGAGCGGAAAGCGCCTCGGGAACAAAAATCTTTACCGCCGCGCTGGCATCCACCACCGCCCGCAACGGGGCGGGGTTCACCGGTTGCGGTCCTCGCGGATCAGCTCGGCAGAATCTGTCCAACCGCGAGGGAGCTCGACCTTTTGGGCGCGCCGTCGGATGCGATTAATAACGTCCGCCACGCCCTTGCGGGCCTCGCGCGCCTGCACGCCCTGGCTCAAAAGCCGGATGACTTCGGCCGTTACCGAGCGATTCTCTGCTTCCGCGAGCTTATGGATACGCTTGTAAAGTTTGTCAGGGACGTTGCGTACGTGAAGGGTTGCCATGTTTGGTTTCCGCGCTGTTCGTCCAGACAGTTTAGACCAGGGTGGTTGCAAAGTGCAACCAAGCTGTTCAAAACGGTGCTGCCATGAAAATCGAACACAACCTATCCGATTTTCATGGTACGGCCGGAGGTCTCCATCCTAAACTACTAATTTGGCAATAATTAGTAGAAAAATAGTAGAAAAACCATATGGGACATTTTTAGATTACGCTTTCTTATATATCTCCGCCCCCTGCTTCACGAACTCCACCGCCTTGGCTTCCATACCTTTCTGAAGCGCCTCCACTTCCGAGAGCTTCTGGCTCAAGTTGCGCGCGCGAGGCGTTCGAGCGCGGCGCCGTTGTCCAGCACGGCCCGCACGACATCGGCTGCAACGCGGAGCGAATCATGGCGCTTGAGGTGAAACAGACATAGCGCGGCGGCGCTCACCAAACTGTTGCGCACCGGACCGGGCTGGCCGGCGAGCGCCTCGCTTCCCTCGGCCGCCGCGGCCTGGGCGATGGCGGCGGGATCGATTGTGACCGCGACGTCATCGCCGCCCTCCGATCCGCTCGCAAGTCCCGCTGGCAACGGCGCGGCGCGCAGCGATTGCTCGATGGCGAAGTCGGCCGGCGTGAAATCGAGCGCGTGTTCTGCGCCACCGACGTGGTAATAAAATGCCTTGCCGCTCTGGCGCAGCGACGGCAGCACCCCGCCCTCCACGCCGCGCACGATCAGCGCCGAGTCGAAACCCGCGTGGCGCGCCAGCAGCGCGTAAATGCGTGGATAAGGTTTGTGCACGTAGCCGGTCACGAGATGCGTGCGTTGCCGCCCGCGGATCGGCCCGGCCAGCACCTCGGCCGTGGTGATCGCCGGGCGCTTGACGATGAGTGTGCGGAAATCGGTGAGCCGGTGGAGCTTGGGGCAGAAAACCTTCTGATCCACGTAGGCCCAGCCGATGGCCGGATCGGCGAGACGCGCGGCGGCCTCCTCGACCGACAGGTCCACCGCCAGCCCGGCGGCGCGCAACACCTGGCGGTGGGTCACGCCGAATTTCGGTCCCATGCGCTCCACGCCGTGGGTGACGCAGGCCACGCCGCAGGCGGCCAGCACCGCCGGCAGGAACGGCGAGACCGGCAAGGTGCGGGTGAAGCCGTCGTAGGGGTCGGCAAGATCGAGCACCTCGTCCACGTTCGCGGTGACCGAGTGCGTGGCGTCACGGATCGCCTGCAGCACGCCGCGGTTCTCGTCGTCAGTCTCGCGCTTCATGCGCAGCGCAATCAGGAAGATCCCCGCCTGCACCGGGTCCACGAGCCCGTCGAGGACGTAACGCATGCCTGCGCGCGCCTCCTCGTAGGAGATGTCCTTGCTGAGTTCGGGACCGGTGGCGATGCGCTTGAGGATCGAGCGCATGGTGACGGTGGGGTTGTCGGGAAGATTTGACGCAGGCATATCCATACGGGCAACTCCTAAGTCAGACAAATCAGGATGTCGTCGCCATCCAGGCGGACGGGATAGGTTCGCAAATTTTCTTCCGCCGGGTCGTCGAGAACCTGGCCGGTGCGGAGGTTGAAGCGGCTTCCGTGCAACGGGCACTTGACGGTGTCGCCCTTGAGAAAGCCCTTCGACAGCGAGGATTCCTCGTGGGTGCAGGTGTCGTCGGTGGCGTAGTAACTGCCGTCCACGTTGGCGAGCAGGATGCGCCGTCCGTCGAGGTCGACGCGTTTCATCTTGCCGGGCATCAGTTCGCCGCGCTGGGCGATTTTCACGAAATCCTGGGGCATCAGCGCGGCGTTACGAACGGTGCGGTCATGTTTTACGGTAAATTTCCGCCCCCTGCTTCACAAACTCCACCGCCTTTTGTTCCATGCCTTTCTTCAGCGCGTCCGCTTCCGACAGCTTCTGGCTGGCGGCGTAGTCGCGGACTTCCTGGGTAATCTTCATCGAGCAGAAATGCGGGCCGCACATGGAGCAGAAGTGCGCGAGCTTGGCGCCTTCCTGCGGCAGCGTTTCGTCGTGGAATTCCTGCGCTTTCTCCGGGTCGAGGCCGAGGTTGAACTGATCGGCCCAGCGGAACTCGAAGCGCGCCTTGCTTAGCGCGTTGTCACGCAACTGAGCGCCGGGGTGGCCCTTGGCGAGATCGGCGGCGTGGGCCGCGATCTTGTAGGCGATGATGCCGTCGCGCACGTCCTGCTTGTCGGGAAGCCCCAGGTGTTCCTTCGGCGTGACGTAGCACAGCATCGCGGTGCCGTACCAGCCGATCTGGGCCGCGCCGATGGCGGACGTAATATGGTCGTAGCCGGGCGCGATGTCGGTGGTCAGCGGGCCGAGGGTGTAGAACGGTGCCTCGAAGCAGTCTTCGAGTTCCTTGTCCATGTTCTCTTTAATCAGCTGCATCGGGATGTGGCCCGGGCCTTCGATCATCACCTGCACGTCGTGCTGCCACGCGATCTTGGTGAGTTCGCCCAGCGTTTCCAGCTCGGCGAACTGGGCGCGGTCGTTGGCGTCGGCGATCGAGCCGGGGCGCAGGCCGTCGCCGAGCGAGAAGGCGACGTCGTAGGCCTTCATGATCTCGCAGATGTCCTCGAAGTGGGTGTAGAGGAAGCTTTCCTGGTGATGCGCGAGGCACCACTTGGCCATGATCGAGCCGCCGCGCGAGACGATGCCAGTGACGCGCTCGGCGGTGAGCGGGATCCACGGCAGGCGCACGCCGGCATGGACCGTGAAGTAATCCACGCCCTGCTCGGCCTGCTCGATGAGCGTGTCGCGGTAGATTTCCCAGGTGAGTTCCTCGGCCTTGCCGTCGACCTTTTCCAGTGCCTGGTAGATCGGCACGGTGCCGACGGGCACCGGGCAGTTGCGGATGATCCACTCGCGCGTCTCGTGGATGTTCTTGCCGGTGGACAGGTCCATGAGCGTGTCGCCGCCCCAACGCACCGACCACACCATTTTCTCGACTTCCTCTTCGATGCTCGAGGACACGGCCGAGTTGCCGATATTGGTGTTGATCTTCACCAGGAAATTGCGGCCGATGATCATCGGCTCGGATTCCGGGTGGTTGATGTTGTTGGGGATGATGGCGCGCCCGCGCGCGACTTCGGCGCGCACGAACTCGGGCGTGATTTCCTCGAGGATGGCGGCGCCGAAGCTTTGGCCTTTGTGTTGCCTCAGGAGCTTGGCGTAGCGCGGGTCCTGGCGGAATTCTTCGAGACGGATGGATTCCCGAATCGCGATGTATTCCATCTCGGGCGTGATGGTGCCTTTGCGGGCGTAGTGCATCTGCGACACGTTCGCCCCGGCTTTGGCGCGGCGCGGCTTGCGGATGTGCTCGAAGCGCAGGCTCGTGAGCTTCGGGTCGCGGGCGCGGGCGCGGCCGTATTCGGAGCTGGGGCCGTCGAGCTGCACGGTGTCGTTGCGTTCCAGAATCCACTTCTCGCGCAGGGGTGCTAAGCCGGCGCGCAGGTCGATGCGCGCGGTCGGGTCGGTGTACCGGCCGGAGGTGTCGTACACCGTGACGGGTGGATTCTCCTCGGCGCCGTGGCTCGAGGGCGTGGGCGTCTGCGTAACTTCGCGCATGCCGACCTGGAGGTCGGGGCGGCTGCCTGCGACGTAAATCTTGCGCGACGCCGGGAACGGGCGGATGGCCTCGGCCGAAAGCGTCGAGGTCGGTTGCAGAAAATCTTTGGGGTTGGCGCTCATGGGACTACCTCGTAAAAACTGACCGGGGTATGAGCGGCGGGGTGAAACTGAAGAAGCTTCGGATAGCTTTCCTACGCCGGGACTAACCGGTTCAGGTTCGAAGGGTGTATCTCAGCTGGCCACCGGCCAGCACCCCTAGCTCATACAGATGGATTCACGCTAAAGGATTCATGGGGGGAATGCAACAACAATGAGATATTTACCGGCTGGATTGCGTTATTCGCCGAGCTACAATCTAAGACAATCCATGGGGCGATTTTGTGAGGCAACAACAAAGCAGGCGTCAATGACGTTCGAGGCAGACGACTCCCTGGACGGTTTCTCCGGCCCGGGGCCATGGAGCATGAAGGCCGGATGAAACTCTCTCGCGTTTATTATTTGCTGTTTCTGATCCTCTCCGCGTGCGCCACCCCGACACAGGAACCACAGAGACCACAGGAACCGGCGCGGCTGGAGGAAGCGGTGTTGGTGGGCGCGGGCGACATCGCGTCGTGCCATTCGGATGACGATGAGCAGACCGCACTCCTCCTGGACCGGATTCCGGGAGTGGTATTTGCCGTCGGCGACACTGCCTACCGCGCCGGTTCGCCCGCTGAATTTACCAGCTGTTACGAGCCGTCCTGGGGACGCCATAAGGCGCGCACGCGGCCGGCCGTGGGGAATCATGAATACCTGACGCGCGACGCCGCCGGCTATTTCGCCTATTTCGGCGACCAGGCAGGGCCGCCAGGCCGGGGTTATTACAGCTATGACCTGGCGCAATGGCACATCGTGGTGATCAACAGCATGCTGGAGCACATCGACCCCCTCGCCCAGGAGCGGTGGCTTGCGTCCGACCTGGCCGCGCATCCGGCCCGGTGCACGCTGGCTTACTGGCATCACCCCCGCTTCAGCTCCGGCCATCACGGTAACCACCCGCAGATGCGGAGGATCTGGAAAATTCTTTACACGCATGGCGCGGACGTGGTGATTTCCGGGCACGATCATTTATACGAACGCTTCGCGTCGCAGACAGCGGACGGTATCGCCGACCCGAAGCGCGGCATTCGCCAGTTCATTGCCGGCACCGGCGGCTTCCGACTGTACGAATTTCACGATCCGAAGCCGAACAGCGAGGCGCGAAACAATACCGCGTTCGGAGTATTAAAGATGACGCTCAAACCGGGAACTTACGCCTGGGAATTTATCGCGGTCCCGGGCGTGGTGTTGGATTCGGGGGAAGACAGCTGCCACTGAGTCGCGCGCGCCAAATAACTGCCACAGCTTGCGTGCCCCCGCCAAACTGCTTTAGGCTAGGCGCCCGTTTACCCGTACGACCTGTAAGCAATATATGTCTTCCCCAAATTTCGACGTCACGCGCCGGACCATGATTGACAGTCAGATCCGCACGTGGGACGTGCTCGATGAGCGCGTGCTGGAACTGGTCGGGCGCCTGCCGCGCGAGGACTACCTGCCCAAGGCGCACCGCAATCTCGCCTTCGTCGACATGAACATCCCGCTCGGCCACGGCGAAGTGATGATGGCGCCCAAGCTTGAGGCGCGCCTGCTGCAGGAGCTGGAGATTAACCCCACCGACAAGATTTTGGAGATCGGCACCGGCAGCGGCTACATGACGGCGCTGCTGGCGGCGCTCGGGAAGCATGTAATCAGTGTCGAGATCCGCCCCGAATTCACGGCCGAGGCCGCCACGAAGTTGGCGCACCACGGCGTGCACAACATCACACTCGAAAACGGCGACGGCGCGCGCGGCTGGGAGCGGCAGAAACCTTATGATGTCATTCTGCTCACCGGCTCGACACCGCTGCTGCCCGAGGCGTTTCAGCAAAGCCTCACGGTCGGCGGCAGAATGATCGCCATCGTGGGCACGGCCCCGGCGATGGACGTGCGGCGCCTCCGCCGTATCGGCGAATATTCCTTCGAGACCGATTCGATGTTCGAAACGGTCCTACCCAAACTGCAAAACGCCCTCGAACCCGCGAAGTTCGTATTTTAGGTTGCGCCATGATCCGGCAATTGACCGTCAGTGAGCTGAAGCAAAAGCTCGACCAGGAACCCGACAAGCTGGTGGTGCTGGACGTGCGCGAGCCATGGGAGCGCAACGTCTGTGAACTGCCGGACACCCTCACCATCCCGATGCGCGAAGTCCCGGCGCGCACGGCCGAGCTGCCGAAGGATGTCGAGATCGCGGTGCTGTGCCATCACGGCATCCGCAGCCAGCAGGTGGCGCTGTACCTCGAGCGCGTGGGCTTCGACAAGCTCCACAACGTGGTGGGCGGCATCGCCGCCTGGGCGCGCGAAGTCGACACCAAGATGCCGACTTACTGAATATGCTTCCGCACCCCATGGCACAAATCAACGACTGGCGGCAATGAGCGAGAAAAAATTCGAAACCCCGCAGGAGGCCGAGGCCGCCTTCTATGCCGCCTTCATCAAGCGCGACGTGGACGCGATGATGGACGTGTGGGCCGCGGACGACGACGTCAGCTGCATCCATCCGTTCGGCTCGATCCTCCTCGGGCGCGCCGCCGTCCGCGATTCGTGGCTGACGATTTTCCGCAACTCGCCGGACATGCAGATCATGATCAACGGACGCTCGCGCGGGCAGGACGGCACGTTTGCGGTTCACCTCGTGGAGGAACATATCCGCGCCGGCAATGAACCGCCGGGCACACCGATGCACGCTACCAACGTTTACCGCCTCACCGACACCGGCTGGCGCATGGTGTTGCACCACGCTTCGCCTTCACGTCCGCCGTCAAAGACCGACTCGCCGACGTTACATTGAAAAAACGAATGAACAGGATTAACAGGATTTTTCAGGATTTACAGGATTAAAGATTTTCAGAATTAATCCTGTGAATCCTGTCTATTTCTTTATTTAATTAACTGTTCAATCAACCGCATGTTGGCCGTGAGCGCGCCGCGGTTTTCCTCCACCATCTTGCGGCCGGCCTCGCCGACGCTGTCGCGGCGATTGGCATTCCCCAGAAAATCCGATACCGCGGCAGAGAGCTGATCCAGGGACTGGACCTGCACGCCGGCGCCGCGATCCAGCGTCATCTGGCTGATTTCCTGAAAGTTGAACATGTGCGGACCGAATACCACCGGCTTGCCCAAGGCCGAGGCCTCGAGCAGATTGTGGCCACCGGTCGGTACCAGGCTACCGCCGATGAAGGCGACGTCGGCCGCGCCATAAAATAATTGCAGCTCACCCATGGTGTCGCCGACGAGGACCTCGGTCGCGGGATCGATGGCGCCGGGGGTTTCACTGCGCAGCGCAATACGAAAGTTCTTTTTGCACAGCCGGGCCACGGCCGTGAAACGCTCCGGGTGGCGCGGCACCAGCACCAGCAGCATGTTGGCGAAGCGCGGTTGGGTCTTGAGTGCCGCGAGTGCCATGAGCACCGTCTCTTCTTCGCCTTCGTGGGTGCTGGCCGCGAGCCACACCGGGCGGTCCTGACCCCAGGTAAGGCGCAGCACCTCGGCGGCTTCGCGCATGCTGGCGCCGATGTTGAGTTCGAACTTGATGCTGCCGGTGACGGTCACTGTTTCCGGAGCGGCGCCGAGGTTCATCAACCGGTTCGCGTCCGCCGGCGACTGCGCCGCAAAGCGGGATACTTGCAACAGGGTTGCGCGCGCCAGGCTGGCGAAGCGCTGGTACTTGCGCATCGAAAAATCCGACATGCGCACGTTGGTGACAAATACCGGAATACCGCGCTCGCGGCACAGGTGAAAAATGTTCGGCCACAGCTCGGTTTCCATGACGATGGTCATCACCGGCTTGGTGCGATCGAGGAAGCGCCGGATCGCCGAAGGGTAATCATAGGGCGCATAGCAATGCGCTACTTTGTCGACGAACAGCGCGCGCACCTGCGCCGAGCCGGTTGGCGTCATGGTGGTGATCAGCAGGGAATGATAGGGATAGTGTTCGCTGAGTTCGCGCACCAGCGGCGCGCTGGCGCGCACCTCGCCCACCGACACGGCGTGTATCCAGATCACGCGCTGCTTGGTCACGGGCTCGATGAACCCGAAACGCTCCGGGATGCGCTGCCAGTAATCCGGGTTGCGCAGCCCGCGCCACGCCAGCCGCACCAGCACCACCGGCAACATCAGGCGCAGGAACCAGAGATAGACGAGGCGATTCATGTCCCCAGCAAACCCAGACCCGTGAGCGCCTGTTTGATGGCCACCGGTTCCGGCACGCGGCCGACATCGCCAAGATTGCACACGTTCCCGGACTTCGGGGCGACCACGCCGGTCAGCGCCGGCGTGGAATCGGTGTAGATCGCCACCGTCGGGCGGCCGAGCGCAGCGGCGAGGTGCACGAGGCCGGTGTCCACGCCCACCACCGCCAGCGCGCGGCCCATGAGCGTGGCGAGTTCATGCAGCTTTAGCGGCGGCAGCACGGTGGCATTCTTCAAATAATGTGCGATTTCTCCGGCATGCTGCTCCTCCTCGGCGCTGCCCCACGGCAGGAGCAATTTGATTTCCTGGGCGTGCAGCTCCTGGCCGAACGCGATCCAATGATCCACCGGCCAACGCTTGCTGTCGCGACTGGTGGCATGCAGGCCCAACACGAATTTTTTCGGGACGCTGAAGGACAACTTGGCTTTGGGCGCCTTGATACCGTAATCGGGCGGACCATCCGGCAGCGGATAGCCCAGCGCCTGCGCCACGAGATCGCGGTTGCGCACGATGGCATGCCGGCTGCGCGCCACGGGAAAGCGCTGCTGATAAAAAAACGCCGCCAGCGCCTCGCGCGCGCTGTTACTGTCCTGCCCGCAGGACGACCCGCGTGCCAGGCGCGCCAGCCAGGCGCTTTTTACCAGCCCCTGGGTGTCAATGATCTTGTCGTAGGTTTCGGACTGAAGCTCGCGGCGAAACCGGGAGAAATCGCGCCACGTGGCCGGGTCGAAGATACCGCGGCGCCAGCGCCGCAATGCCACGGGAATTACCCGGCGCACCCGCGGATGCAGATGGGGAATTTCGGCAAAGCTTTCCTCCACCACCCAGTCGATGACGACGTCGGGAACGCGGGCGACGATGTCGGAAATCACCGGCAGATTGTGGACCACGTCCCCGAGCGAGGAGGTTTTTATTATCAATAAACGCACTTGAAGATTTTCGCATAGAATAGCGCCATGTCCGAATCGTTCCCGGTGGCCACTGTTATTCAGCCGCATTCATGCTGAATACCGAGCTAACCATTGTCTGCGTCACGTACCAGCGCTACCGTCACATCCACGTACTGCTCAACTCCTTTCTGTGCCAGACGTTCGAAAAATGGAAGCTCATCGTCATCCATGACGGGCCTGATGAAACCATGGAACGGATTGTCGGCGATTATCAGCACAGGGATGCGCGCATCTCCTATCAACAAACCGACCGCCGTTACAATGATTATGGCTACTCGTTACGTGAAATCGGGCTTAATCAGGCCGATGCAGAATTCATCATGTTTACCAACGACGACAACTACTACGCCCCGAAATTCCTGCAATACATGTTTGAAGCCATTCATCGCGATGATCTCGATCTGGTGCTGTGCAACATGATCCACAGCCACAAGCGCCCCGGCAAGTACAAACAGGACGATTACCACCTCTTTGAATCCTTTCCAAAACGAAAATATATCGACATTGGAAACTTTATCTTGCGCACGCGCCTGGCTCAGTCGGTGGGCTTCAAGAAAAAAGGTTACACCGCCGACGGTGATTTTATTGACCGCCTCGTCGCCGGTTGCAATGTTGAAAACCTTATTCGCTACTGGAAATGGCAACTGTACCTGTGGCTTACACAGAAACACAAACCCGGTGCGCCGCGTTTGCGCATCGGCAAAGTCGATCGCATATTATTCATTCACAACTAAAAACGTGTGCGAAAATTTTCACATAGAATAGCGCCATGGCAGAACCATTAATAAGGAAAGACGAGCAAGCGCCTCGAACAGAGCTGCCTTTATCCGCTGTCATCATCACCCGCAACGCGGCCTCCCGGATCGAACCCTGCCTGCAAAGCCTCGCCTTTGCCGACGAAATCCTGATTGTCGATTCCGGCAGCACCGACACCACGCTCGACATCGCCAGGCGTTACGGCGCGCGGATCCTTCAGCAGGAGTGGCTGGGCTACGGCAAACAGAAGGAATTCGCCACGCGCCAGGCCAAGAACAACTGGGTACTGTCACTCGACGCGGACGAGCGCGTGAGCGAGGAACTGCGGCAAAGCATCCAGGAAGCACTGGTGGCGCCACGCTTTCAGGCCGGTCGCATGGCGCGCCGCAACCGCTTCATGGGCCGGTGGTTGCGCCACGGCGAGGGCTATCCCGACTGGAGCCTGCGGCTGTATCACCGCGAGCATGCGCGCTGGAGCGACGACTCGGTGCACGAAAAAGTGATGACGGATGGCAAAACGATCACGCTGCACGGCGACCTGTTGCACGAATCGGAACAGGGCCTTGCCGACTATCTCGCCAAGCAGAACCGCTATACCACCCTGCAGGCCGAAGCGCTGCACCGCGCCGGCCGGCGCGTCAATCCCTTCAAGCTGGTATTGAGCCCGCTGTTTCGTTTCTTCAAATTTTATTTTATACGGCTGGGATTTCTCGATGGCGTGCCGGGGCTGATTCACATCTCGATCGGCTGTTTCAACAGTTTTTGCAAATACGCAAAGCTGATCGAGCTTGCGCGCAGTGCTAAACGCTGAGCCTTCGCGCCACCTGTCGTTCTGACCCGAGATACATCGCCAGTACCACCATTGCCAGGAGTGCGTGCTCCTGATACCACGGCGTTGCAAAAAAACCAGCAATCACAGGAACGGCCAACGCACCAATCCCCGCCATCCACAACCAGTGTTGCCAACGATTATCGCGACGATCGCGCGCCAGTTTCACAAGAACCAACCAGAAGAAGAACAGTAATGCAGCGAGTCCGAGAATACCCTCTTCGACTAATTTGTTGAGGAACATATTATGAGCGTGGTTAAGCCGCCCTGGATTGATGGTAAGCGGAGGGTCGAAGTGCATCTTGGCCTGGTCTATCGCGGCAAAGTTGCGTGGGCCAATGCCCAGCACCAGACTATCTCCCTGTGCGATACGACGTATCGCGATACGCCAATTGTCGTAACGTTCCTGGTCAGCCGCGACCAAGGCAACCGTAGCAATGGTCTGCCAAGTTTTTTCAAGCGCGCGGTGTTGAGAGAAACGATCAGGCAGCGCGACGGCTAGAGCGAGCGCCACCCCAACTAAACCGGTCAACACCAGCCAGAGATGGCGCTTGCCAGCCATGATCGCGAGCACAAAACCCGTAATCAGTACCGCGGCGATGGGCCCGCGACTACCCATCAGGAATAATCCAATAACCATGACAACCGTGCCCAGCCACCACAACACTCTTATTCGCCGGGTAATTACCATCGCGACATCACCCCATGCCACTGCGAGTGTCATGATGAATGCCACACCAAGATAGATTGCCGATTGCGAGACAATACCAGCTGAGTGGAACTGGAGCTGCCCTTGCCCAAACTGCAACACGTTGACGATACCCCAGCCAAGACCAAACACTACGCCCACTGCAACCAGCGCTGCGAGGCCATAGTTCTTCTTATCAGAATACCCTGCACGGTAGATGAGCCAAAACACGAGCACCTGCGATAGCGTATCTTTCAGGCCCTTCAGACCGTTGACGAGCGGCCAATTGATGGCGGTGCTCAAAATACATACCGCAAGGATGAACAGCAGACTGGTCTCGACCCGGTCTGGCCACCGCCATGTGATATCGCGGCCCACGATCCGAATCACCGTCAGCAGAAGCAACAGAAACAGGATGAGATTCTTGGGCATTTCGAGGATGGGAAGAACCAGCGCCAGCGCGCACAACAGGAAATATTCGGCGCGATCGAGACGCGCCATGCCGGCCGCCCTCATGCCTGGACTTCCGACGGCACATTGCGACCGTTTACGGTGCAAGCACCGGCCAGCATACATCGGTGAATGACCGTGCGCGCCACGCTGGCGGCAGACGCCGCGATCAGGCAAACTTCGCCTGTTTTCAGGAGAGACCACCGCGGCGCCGTAAAGATCATTCGTCGCGTGCTCATGCTCAGGCGCACGAACACCACGATACCGAGCGACATGTGTGCCAGCAACCTGAAAAGCGCGCAGATCATTAATAACTAAGAGAGTCCCCGGAAATGAGATTATATCGCTCGAAGTTCGAAGAAGTCGTGCAGCTTCTCGATCCGAACACCCTTACGCTGCTCGACGTCGGCTGCCGTGACGGCCGGATGAAAAAATACCTTCCGCCGACCATAGAGTACAGCGGCATCGATCTCTTTCCCGGGCCGTTCGTAAGCAAGGTTTGTAATATCGAACAGGGCATCCCTTACCCGGACAACGCATTCGATACTGTGGTGGCACTCGATATTCTCGAGCATACCGACAATATCTGGTTTTCCTTCAGCGAGCTGGTGCGGATTTCTCGCCGCCAGCTCATGGTGATCCTGCCAAATTCTTACCACTGGAAAGAGCGCCTGCGTTTCCTGCGGGGAAAGGAAGGCGGCAAACACATTATGCCCCCCGAACCCATTCAGGACCGGCATCGCTGGCTGCCCTCGTATACCACCTCGTATGCATTCGCCACGCACATGGCGCACAAGTTCGACCTGTTGCTGCCGACGGTATCCATGATGGTGGATGACCGGCGCAATGTGCTGCGCGAACTCGCGGCCAAGCTGTTCCCACCGAACCTGATGAGCGTCAACGTCATGTTCCTGTTCGAAAAACCACCCACGTCGACCGCGAAAACCGCCTGAACTATCGCGCGGGCGATCCAGCCCGGCCACGGTTTCACGCATTCCCTGATTGGCGAGCCTGCAGTGGCACTCAAGCCTGCGACAGAGCCTCCAAAAACTCATGGTAGCGCCGCGCGCGCTCCTCATAGGAATATTGCCTTACCCATGCGCGGGCGCGGGCGGCCAGGCGGGCGGCCAACTCTGGCGCAGTCATGAGCCGACTCACCGCATCAGCCATTTCACGCGCCGAGTCCGGACCGACCATGAGCACTTCCTCGCCGTCTCGCACCAGGCTCAGGGTGGTCGGCTGACGCGCCACCACCATCGGCACCCCGCTCGCGGCGTATTCGAACAGTTTCATCGGTGAAGTGAAATAGCGGGACTGGACATTATTTCCCAGCGGCAGCAGCAGCGCATTCGCCTGCATCAGGAAGGCCGGGACATCCTTCGGCGACAGGAAACCCACATAGTGAGCCCGCCGCTCGACACCATGACGTCGTGCCACCACTTCGATCGCATGGCGTGTCTGTTCCTCGGCGCCGGGCTTTCCGCCGGCCAGTTCGAGGATAACTGACGACGGCAAATATTTAATGGCCTCGATCATGATATCGGTGTTCTTCCACGCCAAAAACTGGCCAGCGTAGCGCAGGTGAAAACGTCCATCGCCTGCCGTGGTCGCGCTGGAGGCATTCTCAAATGCAGGAAGATCGACACCGTTGGGAAGCACCGCGACACGTGCGTGCGCCGGGAAAATTTCTTTTAACAGCGTCTCCTGCGATCCCACCGTGGCGACAATACCATCCACCTCTCGCAGCACGTGTCGTTCGCTGCGCCGGCTGAACCATGCCCGCACGCGCCGTCCGCGCTCGCGGTAAACCATGTGCGGGAAAGCACCTTCATGCAGTTCGATAATCACCCGGACCGGCTGGCGGTGCGTGCGCCGACGCAGAGCCAGCGCCAGGCGCGCATGGTCCATCGTGCGCACGGCAATCACAACAGGAAGGTCGCTTTTCTCCATCAGCGAATCGGCGGCGCGGAACAAGCGGCGTTTTCCGCCGAACCCCTCCGAAATACAGTGAAATTTCAGGGGCGTCTCCGCTGTCAGTCCGTGCCGTGATGCCGCCTCCGCCAGCTCGGCATCGGACAACGCACGGGGGGCGCGGTAAAACACATGCACCTCGTAACCGAGGCGTGCGAGGGAATCGTAATCGCGCAAGACCTGGATGGTCTGGCCCGAGCCCGTGAACTCCAGGCGGTGCAGATAAATGATCCGGCATTTCATGTGTGGGCGTGGCGAGATAATCTAATGGCGCGGCGCGGCGATAGCGCCGGCAAACACCTTTTCCATTTTGTCGAGCATCAGATCCAGCCTGAAATGCGCCTGCGCAAACCGCCGCGCCTCCGTTCCCAGCCGGTTGCGCAGACTGGCATCCGCCGCGAGCTTTTCGAGCGCTTGCCACAGATCGTCGGAGTCCTTCGGCTTGACCATCAGGCCGGTGGAATCGTGCGTGACGATCTCACCGATGCTGCCGATCGGGGTCGTTACCACCGGCAGCGCGCACAACATCGCCTGCATGATGGCCTGCGGCACGCCTTCGTTGGCATAGGACGGCAGCACGAAAATATCCATGGCCTGCAACCAGGGCAGAACCTCGGGCTGATCGCCTTGCATAAACACGCGATCTTGCAGGCCCAGGGTTTGCACGCGTTGATGCAGTGCCTCACGCTGTGGGCCGTCGCCCAGGATGACCAGCCGGGACGGTTGCGCGGACAAGCGGCTGAAGGCGTCAATCAGGTATTCATGCCCCTTCCAGCTGCGCAGGGTCGCAACGATCCCGACTATCAATGTGTTGCTGTCGAGGTGCAGCTGCGCACGTCGAGCAGCGCGAATACCGGGAACAAAGTATTCAGTGTCCATTCCCGTCGGCACCGAGGTGATGGTGGCAGGATCGTAGCCATTCTCCATGGCAAGCTGCAGGCGCAGCTTTTCGCCGGTGGTGACGATGTGCGTCGTGGCTTTCTGGTACAGCCAACGCGTCAGCCGGTTCTTCGGTACCGGTGCCGATATGTGGCGGGTGCGCACCAGTGGCGGCGGACGCTCCAGCAACAATGAAGCCAACGCGACCAGCCATGTGTCCGTTGAGCTGTGTGTATTGACTACATCGGCCGACGTTGCCTTGAGCCATCGGCGCAGTGCCAAGACGCCTTGCAAACGCTTGCGCCCGATGGGCAGTGCCACGGCAGGAATTTTGCGCTGCTGCGCCTCGACGAGAATACGCGCTTCGGGCGGACATAACAGCGTGACCCGGTGCCCGCGGCGGAGCATTCCCCCTGCCTCGGTGAGGATGCGGATCTCCTGCCCGCCCCAG
The DNA here is from genome assembly GCF_024653915.1 of Sulfuricaulis sp. Lineage (NCBI taxonomy): Bacteria > Pseudomonadati > Pseudomonadota > Gammaproteobacteria > Acidiferrobacterales > Acidiferrobacteraceae > Sulfuricaulis > Sulfuricaulis sp. The sequence continues at coordinate 73,102 of NZ_JANLGY010000022.1, forward strand.
CCGCACGAGGCCTCGGTGTGAACGATATGCATGGGATCAATCCGCCGGTGCGGCACGGCTTTGCGCCCGCGCCTTCCATTCCCGTGCGGCCGCCACCATCGTCCGGGCTCGGTGCTCATAGGTATGCTCCCGGAGCACGCGCCGGTGGGCCTGCTCGGCGATAGCGCGCACCTCCGGAAAGTTCGCCAGATAATGCCTGACCTTGCCGACGCAATCTTCCATGCTCGAAAAATCCACCCACTCCTTGCCGATATCGAAATCCCTCGCGGCATGCTCGCGCGTCTCGCTCAGCAGGAAACCGCCGCACGCCGGCACGCCGTAGCAGCGCTCGGGCAGGCCCCAGCTTTTCTCGGGACCGTCATCGCAGGCGGCGCCGAAATTCAGGTTGATCCGGCTGCGCTGGATCAATTCGATCTGATCCTTGAGCGGCATGTTCTTGCCGTGACGGAACCACATCGAGACGCCAAAACCGGTCAGGCGCCGCTCCAGCTCGGCAAAGAATTTCGCGCGTTCAGTGAACTCGGGATATTTCTGCGCGTCCAGGGTTCCGACAAACGAAACATCATAGCGGTAGCGCTGCGAGTCACGCAGCTCATCAAGCGTACGGCCCGCCAGGTTGTAGCGCGCGACCCACGCGGCATTGGGCAGGTAGTGGGCAGCGGATGTAAACGCCGCAGCCCCCTGAAGACTGTGCGCCATGTAGATATCCAGCACGCGCAATTTTCGGAACCACCACAGACGCCGGCGCTTGGCGCCCTTGTTCCACGGCGCATCGCGATTCCATCCGATCAGCGGAATCCGGCGCTGGCGCAAACGTGATTTGAGCCGCAGTGTGTCCCATGGGCGCTTCATGGCGTCATACATGTCCAGCAGATAGCCGTCGCAATCCTGTAGTTGCTCATCCGTCGGATTCCACAGATTTTCGTAAACGGTATAGCCGCTGCTCTCCAGACCTTCGCGAATGGGGATGAAGTTGCGGTAATTGACGATGAACTTCATGGCTTCGCGAGCAGTTCGCGGTAGAGCCGCACCAGACTGTCGCTCATGGCCGTGAGCGTCAGTGGCTCCACAGTTTGGCGCGCGGCCCATCCGATACGCCGCCGGGTTTCCGCATCGAGCAGGGTACGCATAAACGCCGTCTGGTTTTCGACATCCAGGGCATCACAGGCAAAACCGTTTTTTCCATTCTCGATCAACTCCGCCGCGCCGCACTTGAGGCTGGTGACAACGGGCAACCCACTGGCCATCGCCTCCAGCACCGCGTTGGGGAACGGATCGTAAAGCGTGGGCAATGTCAGCACATCGGCCGCACCATAATAAAGCCTGACGCCCTCCCGCACCCCGGCAAAAATCACGCGCCGCGAAAGGCCGAGCGCATGGGCACGTTGCTGAAACCGGTCCGCCTGCTTGTCGCGGCCCACCACCAGCAAAAAAGCATTCTCCGGAAGTCTGGCCATGGCTTGCAGCAGCACGGACATGCCCTTGCGTTCAAACCCGGAGCCGACAAACAAATAAAGCGTGGCATCGGACGGAACGCCATGACGCGCGCGGATGGCGTCGCGGTGCGCCTTCAGGTCGGGATGATAAACCGCCGTGTCCACGCCGTTGTAGATCACGGGCAATCTGTCGTCGGGCAGATGAAAATACTGCTTGATCTCGTCCCGTACCATGCGTGAATTGCAGATCACCGCCTTGAGTCGCGGGCCGGTGAACATGCCCTTTTCCGCCGCTTTCACATAGGCATGATAGGGATTGAGCGCGAGGCGCAAGCGGCCGGCCCAACCGAGGGCGCGGGCACGTTGTTTCAGCCATTCGCGGTGCACGCCATCCCCGGCGCGGTAGATATCACAACAGGCGATGCGCTCGTGCGACTGAACCAGGTCAAATTTTTTTTGCGCCAACGTCCTGCAGACACAACGTGCAAAGGCGTAATCACGCCACAAGCTTCCAACATGAAACGGCCGGCACGTCAGCACCTCGAACCCATCGCCACCGCTCCATTCACGCGTCACCAGCGTAACGCGGACGTCCTGTGTCTTGAGCGCATCGATGGCGCGAGCCACGAAACGCTCCGCGCCGCCGTCTTGCGCATAGCGCTGGCGTATGAGAGCAATTTTCAGCATTTGATTGCGAACCGCCAAGACGCCAAGAACGCCAAGTTATTTAGAATAAACAATTCGTTGAATACCTTGGCTCAACACAGGAACGTTAAAGTTCATGAGCAAGCCGAGTTGATGGCCAGTCGCTTTTAAATAAGAGATGACCTGAGCTTTATGAACCGGATGTAAGGCATCAACCGCCTTCAGCTCAACAACAAGTGCTCCGTCAATCAGAAAGTCCAGACGTCCTTGTCCCACTGACTGTCCTTTGTATCTGACTGGAATTGAAATTTGGCGTACGAACGGCAAATTACGTAACGTCAGCTCGACTGCCAAGGCTTCTTCATAAATAGACTCAAGGTAACCTGGGCCAAGATACCTATGAACCTCAAGTGCCGCATCTACGATTACGCTCGCAAGCTGATCGAGCCTTTTGTCAGGTTCTATTCTGGATTTTTTCAAGTTTTGACCGCCTTTTTCTGGCGTCTTGGCGTCTTGGCAGTTCATTTTTTAATTAGCTCATTTATCGCGTTCAGGACATCATCTACAGATATATCGGTCAGACATTCACTGATCTTTCCGCCACCGCAGCCGTCAATGCCACAGGGCCGGCAGGAATACGGCAGCGTCAACACACGGTGACTCACCTGCCACGGACCCCAAATCAGCTCGTTGCTCGGCCCGAACATCGCGACGCAGGGAGTCTGCACCGCCGCCGCGATGTGCATGGGCACGGAGTCCACGCCGACAAAACATTTGGCCTGCGCCGTCAGCGCGGCAAGCTGCTTGAGGTTGAGCTTGCCGGACAAGTCCACCACCGGCTTCTTCAGCTGCGCGGTGATGCGCGCGGCATACTGGAGCTCGGGATCGCTGGGCGCAGCAGTAAGCACCACCGACTCGCCCGACTGCTGCAAGGCAGTAATGAGCGCGGCGTTCTTGTCCGTGTCCCAGCTTTTGAACATCCAGCGCGATGTGGGATGCAGGTGGATAAACCCCCTGGTTGCCAATCCGTGGCGCGCCAGCAAATCGCGCACCGAGCGCTCGGCCTCGGCGCCCGGGACCAACACCAACCGGCGCTCGTCCGCACCCGGGCATACGCCAAGGCGACGCAGGGCATCGAGATGCATTTCCACCGTATGGCGCCGACTCGGTGACGGGTAGAGATGGGTAAAACTGTTGCGCCACAGACGCCCACGCTTGGCGGGGTAATCGCGCGCGACACTATAAGGCGGCTTCAGCAACAGACTGAGCACCGCGCCGCGAGAATTTTCCGTGAGATGGATGATCAGATCATAGTGACGCTTGCGCAGATTACGCAGCAGGCGCCACTCGTGTGCCAAACGCGACGTTGAATCTTCCTGCTTCCAGTCGCGGTCGATAGTGAAGATGTTGGTGATGGCGGGATGGCCCGACAGCATCGGTTCAGTATCACGGTACACCAGCGTATCGATCTCGAGATGCGGGGCATGATTCTTGAGGACCGTGAAAACCGGAGAGGTCAGGAGCACATCGCCGAGGTGGCGGAGCTTGATCACCAACACGCGGTGCAGGGCGGAAAGGTCGACGGCGTCCTTGAGCATCGCGCCAACGATAGCAGATTTTTTTCCGGCTTACCCCTTGAGCGCCGCCGCTACGCGCTCCGGCCCGATCTGTCGCAAACAATTAAGGTGTCCCAGCGGACATTCGCGCTCGAAGCACGGACTGCACGAGAGGCCAAGGTAAAGCACGGTGGCCTTGCTGCTCATGGGCGGCGTATGCTTCGGGTCCGAGGAACCGTAGAGGGCCACGACCGGCCGCAAGAGCGCCGCGGCCACGTGCATCAACCCGGAGTCATTGGTCACCACGGCGGCGGTCAATGACAACAGATCGATGGCCTCCTCCAGCGTGGTCTTGCCGGCAAGATCGAAGCAACGGTTTTGAGTGAGCGATTGAACGGCGTCCGTTTCAGGCTTGTCCTTGTTGGAACCGAACAGCCACACCTCCCAGCCCTTCGCGAGTCCTGCCTTCGCCACTTCGGCAAAATTTTCCGCCGGCCAGCGTTTGGCCGGACCGTATTCAGCACCGGGACACAGGCCCAGTACCGGCGTCGCTGGCAATGGATGATTCAGACGCGACAGCGTGGCGCGGGCCTTGTCCGTATCCGGCTTCAGCCGCGGCAAGGGGATGTCCGGCAGCTCTTCATCAGGAGACAGCGCCAGCGCCACGAACCGGTCCACGGTACGCGGGAGTTTCCGTTTGTCCAGCCTGCGGATGTCATTGAGCAATCCGTAGCGCCACTCGCCGATGAAACCGGAACGAACGCGGGCGCGCGCCACGAAAGGAACGATCGTGGACTTTAACGAATTGGGCAGGACAATGGCGCGATCGTAATCGCGTGTCCGCAAATGGCGTCCAAGCCGATAGCGCACGCCCAAATCGAGTCGGCCATGAACAAAGGGAGCAGCGACTGCCTCGTCGACCTCCGGCATGCGCGCCAACAACGGGTGCGTCCAGGCGGGCGCAAGCACATCGAGACGCGAATCCGGATGACGTTGCTTGAGGAGTTTGAACAGGCTTTGCGCGAGCACCATGTCGCCGACCCAGGACGGTCCAACGATCAGGAAACGTGGAGGATTTTTTTCCAAGCGCGGCGTTATCGTCCGTTGTGTCGCAGGACGAAAGTCATCGGCTGAATCCCGGCGGGCATTCCTCGCATCCCGGCGATTCTAGGCAGGTGTGAAGGCGGCATCAACCACGCCAGCGGTCCGCCAGAATCGACGGAATCGCCTTTGCTATACTGGCCCGGAAACACGGCCACAGGAGACTGACATGCCGGAAAAGAATTCCCTGTTGTTTCCACCCGTTCTTCTCATTCTCGACATCATCGGAACCGCACTGCTGGGTCTCGGACTGGCAAACTATGTCGCGGGCGTCGACATTCTCCCGGCGTCATGGCGGTTTGATCATTACGGTCCCGTTTTCATCGGCATCGGTGCCGCCCTGATGTTGCCGTTCATGGTACATGTCATCAAGAATGCGGCAGGGAACAAACAAGAGAGACATTCCTGAGCACGCCGTTGAAACCAATTTCATCTGATCGGCCAAACTCGTGACGACCGTCACCATCCTGTTGTGGGTGCTTGCCGTGGCGCTTATGCTCGTGGGACTCGCGGGCCTGTTCTTCCCGGTCATTCCCGGTGCCGTGCTGGTGTTCGCCGGTCTTGTGGTTGCCGCCTGGGTTGACAATTTCGCGTACGTCGGCTGGGGCACGCTGGCGGTGTTGGGCATACTCGCGCTGCTCACCTATCCGGCCGATCTCATGGCCAGCGCCTTCGGCGCCAAACGCTATGGCGCCTCTCCACGCGCCATCACCGGTGCCGTAATGGGTGCTGTCATAGGTATTTTCTTCGGTCTTCCCGGGGTGCTGCTGGGACCCTTTTTCGGAGCAGCTATCGGAGAGTTTTCCACTCAGCGCCACCTGGGGAAAGCCGGTCGCGCCGGCTTCGGCGCCACCGTGGGAATCGTGCTCGGAACCGCCGCCAAGCTGGCAATTGCCTTCACCATGCTGGGGATCTTCGCCATCGCCCGTTTTGCCGGGGGAAACTAGTTTTCCTGCAAAAGTTGAATTATGTCAATTACCGGACACGCAGATTCGCATATATAGGAGAGAATTCCACTATAAGGTGTCAGAATGAACGCATCGATTCCAGAACAAGTGAACACCATGAACTGCTGCTATGCCGGAAAAGAAAATGACCGGGAAAAGGCATTCAAAGCTATCTGGTCAAATGAAATCAATGCCGTGTTCTCCGACGTCGCGCGTTATTACGACCGCGCCAATATCTTTGCCAGTCTCGGCATGCTGAACCGGCTGCGCGACCGGTTCATCTCCACCATCGACATCCAGCCCCATCACAAGGTGCTGGACGTGTGCGCCGGCACCAATGTAATCGGGATCAGTCTTTTGAAAAAACAACCGGGACTCGACGTGTACGCGGCGGACCGAAGCATCGCGATGCAGCAGGTCGGCCGGGACCGCGCTCAAAATCACGGATTTCGAATCAAGTCATTCATCTGCGACGTGCACCGTCTGCCTTTCCCGGACAACTATTTCGATGTGGTGACACTGCAATGGGCGACTCGGCACCTGCGCGTCATCGACGTCTTTTCCGAGATCAACCGGGTACTCAAGCCCGGCGGCCATTTCCACCATTGCGACATGCTGCGGCCGGCCAACAAGCTGGTGGAGCAGGCCTACTACCTATACTTAAAAGTCCTCATGGGGGTAATCCCCCGGCTGTTCCGCAGCGGACCAGCGTCGATGAAATGCCGCGATTACTTCATCCAGACCATCCGCCTGTTCTATTCGACGGAAGAGCTGTCCGCCCTGCTCGTGGATCTGGGATTCAAAAATGTCATCGGGAATTCGGTACTTGGAGGAACGGTGGGATTCCATAAGGCACACAAGCCGCAGCTTGGCGCTGCCTAGTTTCCGCCAACAACCAGATGGTTTATTTGTCCTTGAGGACGTACACCGCCCCGCAGTAGGGACAGCGCTCTTCGCCGCTGTCTTCGATGGGCAAATACACCCGCGGGTGCGAATTCCACAGCGACATGCCCGGCATCGGACAGGACAACGGCAGATCGGCGCGCGTGACCTCGTAGCGCATCTGCGCGTTGGGCTCGATCAGCTTTTCTTCTTTCATGCTGGCTGCCACGGCAACTTCCTCACGCCACCGGTGTCAGCCAGTCGGCGTATTTGGCGTTGCGGCCGTGCACGATGTCGAAATACAGCGATTGCAGTTTTTCAGTCACCGGCCCGCGCTTGCCGGTGCCGATGGCGCGCCCGTCAACCTCGCGGATCGGCGTAACCTCGGCGGCAGTGCCGGTGAAGAAGGCCTCGTCGGCGATGTAGACCTCGTCACGGGTGATGCGCTTTTCCAGCACCTTGATGCCGAGATCGCCGGCCAGCTGCATGACGGTGGCGCGCGTGATGCCGTCCAGCGCCGAGGTGAGATCGGGCGTGTAGATGACACCGTCACGCACGATGAAAATGTTCTCGCCGCTGCCCTCGGAAACGTAACCTTCGGTATCGAGCAACATGGCCTCGTCGCAGCCGGCGGACAGGGCCTCGCGCAGCGCCAGCATTGAATTCATGTAATTGCCGTTGGCCTTGGCGCGGCACATGTTGATGTTGACGTGATGGCGATTGAGCGACGCGGTGCGCACCTTGATGCCGTTCTTGATGCCGTCCTCGCCCATGTACGAACCCCACGACCAGGCCGCCACAATCACGTGCACCTTGAGTCCCTCGGCGCGCAGGCCCATGCCCTCGGCGCCGTAGAAACACATGGGGCGGATATAGCCGGATTCGAGCTTGTTTTCGCGCACCGCCGCGCGAATCGCCTCATTGAGCGTTTTCTTGTCGTAGGGAATTTTCATATCGAGGATATGCGCCGAGCGGAACAGGCGGTCGGTGTGTGCCTGCAGCCGGAAAATCGCCGCACCCTTGGGAGTTTTATACGCGCGCACACCTTCGAACACGCCCATGCCGTAATGCAGGGTGTGGGTCAGTACATGGGTGGTGGCCTCGCGCCACGGCACCAGTTTGCCGTCGTACCAGATGACACCGTCACGATCCGCCATCGACATCGAAGTTATCTCCAAGATATTAAATTTCACCGCAGAGCGCGCAGAGGACGCAGAGAAATCCCAATTTCAAAAACTCAGCGTGCTCTGCGATCTCAGCGGTTCAAACTCTTAATCAAATACTTCCTTCCAAACCTCTCGCACTCTTTCCGGCCAGTCGCCGAGTTCCGCGGGATTGGCCAGCGCACCGCGCTCCATCAGCTTGAGGCGATGCTCCACGGAAAGATAACGGCGGTAAGCCTCCGTGAGCAACTGCGCCCGTGCCGGTTCCAGCAGACCCTCGGCCTTGAGGGCTTCCAGGAGTTGGATATTTTCCGTGTGGCGGGTGAGCCCGGGATGATTGTGCGCCCACCGCAAGACCCAGTATTGCACCATAAATTCGATATCCACGATACCACCCGGGTCATGCTTCACATCGGCCTGGGTCGTATCGTGATCCACTTTTTCCGCCACCATCTTCCCCCGCATCTCCCGCACTTCCGTCTTGAGCTTGGCAAGATCGCGTGGACGGCACAGGATTTCCTCGCGAACTTCGGCAAACTGTCGTGCCAGCCCCGGCCTACCGGCTACCGGCCGCGCCCGTACCAGGGCCTGATGCTCCCAGGTCCAGGCATGGTCACGCTGGTAATCGCGGAAGGCGGTCAGGCTCGTCACCAGCGGACCGCTCTTGCCGCTCGGACGCAGGCGCATGTCCACCTCGTAAAGGATGCCACCGGGCGTGCGTGTGGTGAGAATGTGGATCAGTCGCTGGCCGAGGCGCGCAAAGAAGGCTTCGTTCGGAAGCGGGCGCGACCCGCGGGTAGCGCCGTCTGCGCATCCTTCATACAGGTAAATCATGTCGAGATCGGAACCGTAACCGAGCTCACGACTTCCAAGCTTGCCATAACCGATGACGGCAAAGCCGGGTGGCGTCTCCCTGCCCGGGCATTGCGGTGCACCGTGCTTGCGTTCGAGATCGCGTGCCGCCAGATCCAGTGCCGCCGTGACCATGCTTTCCGCCACCGCCGCCAGCGCCGCGCCGGTCTGCTCCGGCGCCAGGCCCGGGCCGACATCGGACGCCGCCACGCGCAATACATGCCCATGACGAAACTCACGCAACACTTCCATTTGCAGTTCGAGGTCCTCTTCCGGAATATGTGCCAACCGCTGCCGCAACTCATCCTGCAACGCCTCCGGTGTCGGCAACTCGTATAGCGTCGGATCGAGCAACTCATCGAGCACGATCGGATGCTGCGCGATCCAGTTGGCGATCCACGGGCTCGCGCCGCCGAGCCGCACCAGCTGGGTCAGCACCTGCGGATTCTCTGCCATGAGCGAGAAGTAAACCGTGCGCCGGCCGACGGCCTCGAGCAGATGTACCAACCGCTGCAAGGTCGTCAGCGATTCGTCGCTTTTGCCCGCCGCCTCGAGCACCAGCGGCACCACGCGGTCCATGCGTGCACGGGCACCTGTTGAAAACGCCGCCACCATCGGCCCCTCGCGCAGCCCGTTTACCAGACTGAGTGCCTCTTCCGATTGTGCATAACCACTGTCACGCAGTATCTGTTTCGCGATCTCGGCATCGGCCGTACCCAGCCAGACTGATGCGAGCTTGTCGGTTTCGTGCTCACCGGTGGCTTCGCCTTCGGTGCGAAACAGTTGCGCAAAATGCCGATGCACATTGTCACGCTGCCGTTCGAGCTCAACGGCCAGGCTTTTGACATCGGCGAAACCGCTGGCGAAGGCCAGCTTCAGCTGCGCGGTTTCGTCGGTGGGCAGTTGCTGGGTTTGCTGATCGGCCACCATTTGCAGGCGATGTTCGACATTGCGCAGTAACACATAGGCCTGCATCAGCTCATCTCCTGTGCCAGGGTCCATGCAACCCGCCGCTACCATGCGCGGCAGTACCGCCAGCAGATGGCGCTCCTGTAACTGCGGTTCGCGGCCGCCGCGGATCAGCTGCTGTGTCTGGGCAATGAACTCGATCTCGCGGATGCCGCCGCTCCCAAGCTTGATGTTGCCATGCATGCCCTTGCGCACCATCTCACGCTCGATCATGCCTTTCATGTTGCGTATCGATTCAATGGTCCCGTAGTCGAGGTACTTGCGGTACACGAACGGCTTCAGCGTCTTGAGCAACTCCTCGCCCGCCGCCTTGTCACCGGCAATGACTCGCGCCTTGATGAAGGCATAGCGCTCCCACTCACGTCCGTGCGTCTGGTAGTAGTGCTCCATGGCCGCGAACGACAACGCCAGTGGGCCGCTGGCGCCGTTCGGGCGCAGGCGCATGTCCACGCGGAACACGAAACCGTCGGCGGTATTTTCATTCAACACATTGATCAGTGATTGGCCGAGGCGAAGGAAAAATTCGTGGTTGCTCAGCGCCGGCGGACCTTGTATCTCGCCCTCTTCCGGATAAGCAAAAATGAGATCAATGTCGGAGGAAAAATTGAGTTCCTGTCCGCCGAGCTTGCCCAGGGCCAGCACCACCAACTTTGGGGGCTTGCCGCTTTGTTCGCCGCGTGGTTCTCCGCTTTTCTCCACCGCCCAGGCATGGAGTTTCGCGAGTGCGCCGTCGACACAGGCATCGGCGAACTCCGAAAGTGTGGCGAGGGTTTCCCTGAGATCGGCCCAGCCGGCCAGATCACGCCAGGCCATACGCACCATCTCGCGCCGGCGCAACTGCCGCAGCCGGGTTTTCAGCGCCAGCTCGTCCGCGGCCTCCGCCAGTGACTTGGCCACGCGCGCCGCCAGATCGCCGGCCGGATAGGGACGCAGCAGGTCGCCGGAAGAAATCAGATCATTTAACAGCGCCGACTGCTGGACACAGGCACGGGCGACGAATTCACTCGTGGCAAATACGCGCGGCAGGGTTTCGAGCCACTTTCCCGGCGGAAGTTGCGCCACCTCCGGCGCGAGTTCCTGCCAATGGGCGGACACCTGGGCCCGCAATGGTTCAGGAATCGCAGCGAGGGCCACATCGAACGTTTGTTTGGCGGAGTTGTTCATAGCCTTGACGCCGGCACACGTTGGCGCCCGCCCGGCCATGATACCCAAAGCACTGGCGGATTACCGCCGCCGCGGCCACAGGCAACGCCTGAACACCATATATATCATCTTGCTGCCCGCAAGCACCGTCCCCTTGATGGTCCCGGAAATTTTCGATTGCCCGATGCGCTTGCGGTAACGCATGGGCACCTCCATGACCTTGAGACCCAGACGCCAGGCCTTGGCCTGCATCTCGACGGTCCAGCCGTAGTTCAGGTCCCGCATGTCGAGTTTGCGCAGCGCGTCGTAACGGATCGCGCGGAACGGGCCGAGATCGGTGTAGCGCGAACCAGACAGGAGATTCATCAGGAACACCACCAGCTTGTTGCCGTAGATGACGTGCGGTCCCAGCGATTCTTTATCGAGCAGCGGATTCAAACGGGTGCTCAATACGAGGTCGTAACCTTCCTCGACAATCGGCTGCACCAGCCGTCCCATCTCCGCTGGATAATCGCTGTAATCGCCGTCGAGGAAGACCACGATGTCCACCGGATGCCGCGCAAAATATTCCAGGCCCGTGAGCATGACGCGCCCGTAGCCCGGCCGCTGTTCATTGATCACTACCGCGCCGTGCGCGCGGGCGATCTCTGCGGTGCGGTCGGTGCTGCGGTTGTTGACCACGACCACACACGGAGAGAGATCCGCCGGGATGTCGCGCAGGACATGCGCGATCGAATCCTCTTCGTCGCGCGCGGGGATGATAACTCCGATTTTCGGTGACATAAGTCAGCGCCCGTCGTTGAGGGCCCAGTCGTATTCCAGATAAGCCAGCCCGAACTTTCCCTGGCGCAGAAATTCACGATCTTCGGCATTGGCGTAACGATAAACCCAGGTGAGCGAACCCACCGCCGCGTGCGGGTAACGGGCGAAGATCGCGGCGGTCTGCGCATCGGGTGTGAAATCCCCGGCGAACCAGTTAAAGATCTGCGGCAAGCGCACGGCGTTGCCTGCCTTGTCGATCTGTACCTTGCGGTCGCGGTAGATGTAGTTGACCGCCGCCCGGTCCAGCCGTTGTTCCAGATATTCCGCGTCGAAGGCGCGGCTTTCGAGCAAAGGGCAGCCCATCGAGGCGCACACCAGCACGAAGTGTATGCGCGGCTCTATCAGTTCCTGGCGCAGAATGGTGTGCTCCATGTGGTCGAGCGTGAATTTGCTTCCCATGACCGGCCATTTCCGCCAACCCCATACACCGGGTATCTGGCGGATGCTGTCGGCGGGATAACGGCGCAGGGGGTCGGCGAAGATCGAGCGCGTGACGGGATAATGATCCACGATCACGCGCAGGGTGTAGGCGTTGTAGGCGTTAATCCAGAAGGCCAGCATCTGCTGGCGCGTCCAGCCCTCGTAAGCCTTGGGGTCCACGCCAGCGAGCGTCTGGAAATAACGATTGAGCGTTTCCTGATCGGCCTGAAGCGCGCGGTAATTCACCAGACCGTTCTCGACATGTTTTTGCAGCACCTGGTCGAGCAGCGCATGTCGGTGATCGAAAGGCGCCGTGGACGGGGGGGGCGCCTCAGTGCACCCGGCCAGCCATAATCCCCCGGCTACGATCAGCGCGGTAACAAGATTGCGTTTCATCACTGCGACTCTCCACGGTTCGCCGCGGCCAGAAACCCGGCGGCGCGCGTCCGCTGGCTGCGCCACATATCGACCAGCAGCAGGGAAAAGAACGGTACATAGATGGCGAGCTTGACCCACGGACTTTCCTCCCACACGCCTTCGGCGGCATAACGGATCAGCACATGGTACGAAAGCGCGACGAGCCCCGTGAACAGGATCCACGCGCGTTGCGGATAGAAACACAGAAACGGCAGCAGCCACAGCAGATACCAAGGATGCAGCGTGCTGGTGAGCAGAAGCGCCGTGCCCATCAGCCACAGCGCGCCTTTCAGTACCGGCATATCGCTACGGTAAACCAGGATCGCGACACCAGCAAAAATCGCCGCCGCGATCGCCTTGGAGACGTCCGCTGAACCCGTGACGAAGTTCAGAAGCGCGAACAGGCCGTCGTTGAAACGCCAGTAGGTACCGACCGTGAACACGCTGGCAAAATGCTGGTCGAGCGCGCTGGCAAACGGAGCGAACAGCAGCGCCAGGCCGAGCGGCAGGATCAGCCATTTGGCCCGGTCAAGGCGCTTCCACATGGCGGGCAGGAACAGCAACGCGAAATACTTGGCGGCGATGGCGCCGACAAGTCCCGCGGCGGACAGGCGGCCGTGCCCGCGCATCAATAAATAGATCGCGCCCAGCAGCAGCAAAATGGCGGCAGTGTCGTTATGCCCGCTGCCGGCGACTTCCACCACCGCGAGTGGATTCCAGGCGTAGATCAGCACGAGGCTTCGCGGTTTGCCTGCGATGTCCAGCAGACGCAGCAACAAGAGAACGATCAAACCGTCGAAAAGCACAAATGGGATTTTCATCACATACACAGAGTGCGCGACATTCTGCACGGCGGCGAACACGCCCATCAGCACCGGCCCGTAGGGCGTGCCGACGCCCTGGTGATTGATATGCCCGTGGAGTGCATCGCGCAACGGGGCCAGCTCCGGCGCGCCCGGAGCATATTGATAAGGGTTGATGCCGTGATTAACCAGTATTCCGTCCCACACGTAGCGATAGATGTCGTCCGAAAGACTTGGGGCGCTGAAAAAAAGCGTCAGGCGGAACAACAAGGCTAAACCCACGATTACAAATATTGCCGCCGGAGTCGAAAAAGCCCTGGCGTCCGCGAGAATCTTGCGCACCACCCAGGCATAGGCGGCGAAGGCAAGAAAATACAGCAGCAGGAAAGTTGGCACCGCGTGCTTCAGATCGCCCAGCGCCAGCATGCCGGCAAACAGGATTACCAGCGCCATGCCATGGAGAAAAATCTTTCCAGTCGGATTGCGAATCATGGCAAGACTCATGGCGCCGGAATATCCTGACTTAGCTGCCATCTGCCGGCACGCCACCGGCCCGCATTCTGCCGCAGCGAGACCAAGGACACATAGGCATAACCGGAGAAGAAAATGAACAGGAACGGCGCGGGGATGTACAACCGCTGCGCCATGGCGAAGACGAAGGCGACAAGAAAATAAGCGGACAGCAGCAACTCGCCCGCCGTAACGGCATCCAACCTGCCGCGATAAACCTTGCTTGCCGGGAAATCCGCGCCAGTCTGTATTCCGTGCTTCGGTGTGCGCCGGAACTCGGATTCGCGTCCCAGCCATCCCTCCAGCACCGCCCGTGCGGCATTGAGCGCCATGCCCGTTCCCAATGCCATCAGCAGGGGGACGCGACCGAGACTGCACCACCCGCCGACGCCGGCGGCGCGCTGCGCCGTGACATAGAATAAAGCCGCAGAAGGCGCCGCCAATACGAACAACGGCAGCTCAATCCAGGCCGCCATTTGCCAACCGAGACTCTGGCGAATTAGCACGGACGGCAGCAGTGCCACGGAGAAAAACACCAGCAGCAGCATCGCGACGTTGTTGGTGAGATGAAAAAACGCCTCGACTTTAACTTTCCAGGAGAAGGGGCTTGCGATTACGGCGACCAGCAACTTGCGTGCGGTCTGAATCGAGCCCTTGGCCCAGCGGTGCTGTTGCAGACGGAAAGACGTCATTTCCACCGGGAGTTCCGACGGTGCGATCACGTCCGCGGCGAACACGAAGTGCCAACCGCGCAGCTGGGCGCGGTAGCTGATGTCGAGATCCTCGGTCAGCGTGTCGGCCATCCAGCCGCCGGCATCTATCAGGCAGCTTTTGCGCCACACACCGGCGGTGCCGTTGAAATTGAAGAAGCGTCCGGAACGGTGGCGCGCGAGATGCTCGATCAGGAAATGCGCGTCCAGGAAAATGGACTGCAACCGCGTCAACAGGGAGTAATCGCCGTTGAGGAATCCCCAGCGGGCCTGGACCATGCCGATGTTCGCGTCCGTGAAATACGGCAGCATACGCCGCAGGAAATCCGGTGGCGGCAGAAAATCGGCGTCGAAGATTGCGACAAACTCGCCGTCGGCCTGCTCCAGCCCCTCGGCCAGCGCGCCGGCCTTGTAGCCACGGCGGTTCCCGCGACACGTGTGCGTCACGCGCCACCCTTCCGCGCGAAGGCGCGCGATCACCGGTTCGAGCCGCAACGTGGTGTCGTCGGTGGAATCGTCCAGCACCTGCACCTCCAGGCGGTCGCGCGGATAATCCAGCCACCGGATCGCCTCGAGCAACCTTGGGGCGACGTAGCGCTCGTTATAAATGGGCAGCTGAACAGTAACCGTCGGCCAGTCGCGGACAGGCGCAGTCAGGGGCGGACGATCCCGGTACCGATAGCGCAGATACACGAGGTGATAGCGGTGCAGGCCGTAGAGACAGAGCAGGCCGAGTGCGAGGAAATAGACGGCCAGAAATCCCCCCTGCAAAAATCCGGCGAATGACATTCAGCGGGCTCCGAAGCGCGCGCGATGGCGCCGCTGGTGCAGCTCGAATACCGACTCGACTAAATCATCGAGGCGCAGCGTTCTGAAAAAGCCAGCGAGGGCGCGTCCAGTGTCGCGCGGGCTACTGAGCAGCGCCAGCAGCAGCGAGCCGTAAAATCGCAGGTTGCGCCAGCGCAGGTAATTGCGCACAAAGAAGCGGTTCTGGAACCGTCGGCGTATCGCGGCAAGCTTCTCGGGAGAATGCTCGATCGCCATGATCGGCACGGCGGCCTGCCGGTGCGTGAAGCGCTCCTCGGCGATCAGCTTGGGGTCTATCCAGGCGTTCTGTACCGCCATGTTGTAGATCGGGGTCCCGGGATAGGGCGTGAGGAAATAGAAAGCCGTGTAGTCCGCGTTGATCTCCTTGGCAAGCCGGTAGGTTTCTTCCATGTCCTCCTCGGTCTCGCCGGGGAAGCCGAGGATGAAGGTGGCGCAGGCGCGCATTTTCATCCGATGCATCAACGCAAACGCGGCGCGCGCCTCGTCCGCGGTTGCCTTCTTTTTCATGGTCTTCAGCGTCTTGTCCGAACCGCTCTCCACGCCGAAGTCGAGCTGCACGCAGCCGGCCTGTTTCATCGGGCGCAGCATTTCCTCGTCCACGTAGTCCACGCGCGACTGGCAGGCCCAGCGCAAGCCAAGATTTTTCTCCGCGAGCTGGCGGGAGAATTCCATCATCCACTCGCGGTCGCCCGTGACGAGGTCGTCACAGAAGTAAAAGCCGCGGATGCGGTAATCGCGCACGAGCGATTCGATCTCGGCGACCACGTTGGCCGCCGTGCGGCGCCGCACCTTTTTTCCCTGCACGATGTGGCTGGCGCAATAGGTGCAGGGGTAAGGGCAACCGCGACTGGTGAAGATGGTGGTCACGCACTCCATCGCGTAGCCACGGATCATGCCCGGCGGAACAAGATATGGACGGTAGTCGAGCAGATGACGCGCCGGAAAGGGAAGGGAATCGAGTTCATCGATCAGATCGGGCGGGCCGGTGTGGGCAATTTCGCCGTCCTTCCAGTAATAGAGCCCCTTGATGGAGGGTATTTCCTGGTGAGAACCGGACTCCAGACATCCCACCAACTGGCTCATCGAACGCTCGCCCTCAGCGTACACCAGGTAGTCCACTTTCAGTTCGCGGATGGTTTCCTGCGGTTTCGCCGTAGCATGGACGCCGCCACAGACAAAGATCGCCTGCGGCAACTCCTGTTTCAGCTTTGCGACCAGACGCCGCGCCTTCGGATAGGTATTGGTATAACAGCCGATGCCGACAATATGCGGTGAAAATTTCCTGACTTGATCGATGCACGGGGAAACGTCCGGATCAATATCGAATACCTGGATCTCATTCCCCTGTTGTTCCAGAACCGCGGCGATATAAAGTATGCCGAGGGGCGGCACGATATTATTGCCCTCGGATATCTGCACATTGATCAGGCTGATTCTCATCGGCTGCCGTCCCCGCGGACTATCTCGGCCACCTTCGTCCGGCAAAGACATAGTAAAACACCTGCCGGATTAAGGCATTGGCTCAATTCCTTCCCTGCCAAGAAGTAGCTGCTTGACAAGGTCTAAAAATTCTATATTCTTTTAATCAAGTGATTACTTTATTAGTATAAGAACTCCCTGATATTGTCAATATAAGGCTGGCATTTCAGGTGATGGATAACAAAACGTATTTCAGGGAAGCGGCCAACGCCGCTTTCTGTTTGTGAGGGGGTTATAGATGAGCACGGCAGTGATAACAGGTCTGGTGATCGGCGGTTTGTACGGCTATATCGCCCAGCGCGGGGCATTCTGCCTCAATTCCGGTTTCCGTTTCGTCATTACCAAGCGCGATTACACCAAGGTCAAGGCCCTGGGGCTCGCGATTGCGGTACAGATGATCGCCATGCCGGCAGTGTTCGCGCTGGGGTGGGCACAACCGACCTTTCCTTCTTTTTTTCCCGTGGGCGCCATTCTGGGCGGCCTGCTCTTCGGCGTCGCCATGCATTGGGCGGCGGGTTGCGCCGCCGGGGTATGGTTCAAATCCGGCGCGGGCAACCTGGGTGCGGTGGCGGGCGTCATCGGCCTGATGCTGGGCGCCACCCTGTTCGAAGTGGGACCGCTGAAAGGTTTGCGTGATGCCGTTCACGGCCTTGGCGCGGTATCGTTCAACGCCACGTCGCTCGGTCTGCCGCTGTGGGCACTGCTGGTCCCGCTGGGCGTGTTGCTGCTCGTATTCCTTATGCGCACAGAAACCACAAAGGCCGGCGCCTGGACCTGGCGGCGCACGGGATTGTTGTTGGGGTCGGTCGGCGTGATGGCATGGCCGCTGTCGGCGCTGGTCGAGCGCCAGTTTGGCATGTCGGTAATCGGAGGCGCCGTGGATCTCACACGCCTCACGAGCGGCGCCTCGATTCCGGCCAAGGGTTTCGGCGGCTGGGACATTCTCTTCGTGCTCGGCCTGCCGCTCGGCGCTTACTTCGCCGCGCGCAAGGAAGGCCCCATGAAACTGTCCATCCCCAAGCCGGAGGAATTCGCCAAGATGTTCGCGGGCGGCGTTGGCCTCGGTGTCGGCGCCTCGCTCGCCGCAGGCTGCACCGTCGGCCACGGCCTCACTGGTGTCCCGCTGCTGGCGCCGGGCAGCATCGTCACGCTCGCCGCCATCTTCGTAGGCAGTGCGTTGACCGGTTATTACACCCTCGCGCAGGCGAAAAAGGTTCCACAAACCGGCAGTTCCGGGAGGCCCATCATGAGCGGAGACTGTTCCGGCCGTCCGGTTCCCGAGGGTCTGAAGAAAATGCTGTCCAGCTGCGGCGATTCGCCCGCGGTTGAACCGGCGCCGGCGGGAAACGGCGCCAAGACCATCACCATCATCATCCAGAACCCACCCTACAAGGGCGACAACAAGGCATGGCATGCGCTGCGTTTCGCGGGCGCTTCGATCGCAGAAGGCATGAACGTGCACGTGCATCTGCTGGACGACGGCGTGGAAGTCGGCAAGCGCGGCCAGAAACCGCCGGAGGGCGTGGTGAATCTGGAGGAATTATTGAAAGAACTTATGGAGTACGGACTCGAGGTCAATGCCTGCGGGCTGGCGCTCGACGGCTGCCGCATTCCGGAAGGCGAGATGATCGACGGCATCCCGCGTGGATCCATGAAGACACTCGCGAGCTGGGTGAGCAGCAGCGATCTCGTAGTGACGTTCTGACGAAGGATATCTGAGATATGAAAAACAGAATCACGTTGTTACTGGTCACGCTGGCGATGGTGTTTGCCGTGGACCTGGCGCTGGCGGAGACGATGAAGGGGCGCATACTCGGCGAGAAGTGCGCCCAGCTCGGCAAGATCGGCGAGTGCTACCTGCAATGGGCCGATCCGATGGTCTTCTGGACGCAGGAAGGCGATTACTTCCACATCAAGCTCGCCGGCAAAAACCTTGACAAGGCTTCGCTCGACAAGCAACTCGGCCAGGAAAAAGATCCTAACACGTTCGCCGGCAAGGACCTCGACCAGCTATCGCTCGACAAGGCCTTCGGGCTGGAGGTCGAGCTGGAAGGCAAGATCCTGGACCAGGGCCAGGACAAGGGCAAGATCGAGGTGGCGAAACTGACCATCCTCAATCCGCCCGGCAAGAAGGAATTCTTCAAGGGTTGACTGTAAATCCGCGGCCCCCGGCGGGGGCCCAGGAAAAAAGGCTGCAAGAAGCAAATCGTGAATTGTAATTCGTAAATCAGACGAACTGATTGATGGCACAAACAAACGGGGGCAAGAAGTCATGTATTTAATGAAACGTATGCAAACGATTTTGGCGGCGATCCTGGTGCTGTTTTTAGCGTCGCCCGCGTGGGCGGCAAAAGGCTACTCACGTCCGGAGTTGCTGATCGAGACGGATGAGCTGGTCAAAATCATGAATCAGCCCAACGTCCGCGTGGTGGACGCGGTGGACCCGGGAACCTTCCAGCGCGCGCATATTCCGGGCTCGGTAAACATTTTTTACCAGCTGCTGGCGACGCTGAAAACGCGCAAGGAGAACGGCTATCCCGCCAGCCCGCAGGACGCCGAAAAAATATTCGGCGCGGCGGGCATCGATAACAGCACCCTGGTCGTCGTCTACGACGGCGGCGAGGGCCCGCTCGCCTCGGCCGTGTGGTTCTCTCTCGACTTTTTTGGGCACAAAAACGTGAAGGTGCTGAACGGCGGCTTCCGCAAGTGGATGAAGGAGAACCGTCCGGTAACACAGGAAGCGGTGAAGGTGGAAAAGAAGAAATTCACCGCCACGCCGCGCCCGGAACTCGTGGTGACGCTGGCGGACGTGAAAAAACGCGACCGGAAAACGGTGCTCGCGGACACGCGTTCGTTCAAGGAATTCATCGGTCAGGATCTCGTTCCAGGCGCGGCGCGCGGCGGTCACATCCCCGGTGCCGTGTTTCTGGAGTGGACCGAATTCGCCGACAGCTTGGAGACGTTCAAATCGGCGGACGATATAAAAAAGGTTCTCGAAAAGAAGGGCATCTCCAAGGACACCAAGGTGATCACCTATTGCCAGATCGGACTCGGCCGCTCCACGATGATGGCCATGGCGATGAAGCTCGCTGGCTACGACAACGTGCTCGAATACTCCGGCTCTTGGGAAGAGTGGTCCGCCGACCCGCGCCTGCCGCTGGAGAAATAGACAGCACAGAGAGTTGATGCCATGACCACCTCGACCACCAGACTCGGGCTGATCGCACTGTTCCTGTCAGCGTTCAGTGTTGCCACGGTCACCACCACGGCCGGGGAATTGCGGCAGGTGAAAAATCCGGTCCCGGCGAGCGCCTTCATGCTGCGGAACCTGGACGGAAAACTCGTGAGCCTCCGCGACTTCGAAGACAAGGTGGTGCTGCTCAATTTCTGGGCCACGTGGTGCGCCAACTGCCGCAAGGAAATGCCGGCGATGGAACGGCTCTATCAGTCCCTGCGCACCGACGGTTTCGAGATCGTGGCCATATCCGTGGATCAGGCCTCGACCGAAAAGGTCAAGGCCTTCGCGGAAGAATTGAAACTCACCTTTCCCGTGCTGCACGACCGCGACAGCATTATCAGCAATCTCTACAGCAACCCGGGGGTACCGGTCTCGTATCTCATCGACCGGCAGGGACGGATTACCCATCGCGTGCTGGGCGAATACGACTGGTTCTCGCCCGAGGGGCGCGACACCGTGAAGACGCTTTTGCAGGAGTCTCGCAAGAACAACGAGGGATGAGCGCATGACCACAAGACGCGATTTTCTCAAATACTCCGGCAGCCTGTGCGCCCTGAAGCTCGGCCTGCCGCTCGATGCGCTGGCCAAGATCGTGACGGTGGACGACCCGCTCCAGGGTTATCCCAACCGCGCCTGGGAGGATTTCTACCGCCGGGAATTCGCCGCCACGCGCGGCGATGCGCAGGGGTTCGCGTTCCACTGCTCCAACTGCCAGGGCAATTGCGCCTTTAAGATCTTTGCCAAGGACGGCATGGTGACGCGCGAGGAGCAGTTGGCGCAGTATCCGCAGATCGCCTTGGATATCCCCGACGCCAATCCACGCGGCTGCAACAAGGGCACGATTCACTCGCAGGCGATGTACGAGAAGGACCGCCTGCTGTATCCGATGAAGCGCGCAGGCAGCCGCGGCGAAGGCAAATGGACGCGCATTCCCTGGGACCAGGCCATCGCCGAAATCAGCGAAAAGACGGTGGACACGCTCGCCCAGCACGGCCCCGGCGGCGTCATGGTCTACTGCGGCACAGGCATCCTGTCCCAGGGCCGGCGTGCGGGCCCGCTGCGGCTCGGCTCGCTACTCGGTTCCACCCGGCTCTATCCCTCGAGCGCCGTGGGCGACATGTTCACCGGTGCCACGCTGGCCTACGGCATCCCCAACGTCGGCACCTCGCTCGATGCCTGGTTCGAAATGGATTACATCGTGCTGTGGAGCTTCAACCCCAACGTTACCCGCATCCCGGACGCACATTACCTGTGGGAGGCGAAGTGGCGCGGCGCCAAGATCGTCGTGATCGCGCCGGACTACAACCCGACCGCGATCCATGCCGATCAGTGGATCTCGATCAATCCCGGCAGCGACAGTTTTCTGGCCATGTCGCTGGTGCACGTGGTGCTCAAGGAAAAACTTTATAAGGAGGCGTTCATCCGCGAGCAGACCGACCTGCCGTTCCTGGTGCGCCTCGACAACCGCAAGCTGCTGCGCGCCAGCGATCTCCTGCACGAGGCCAAGGCACCTCCCGTCAAGAAGACGGGCGAAGAAGCGAAAGAAGGGGGGCCCGAAGTTAAGGAAAACAATGATGAAATCTTTTATGTCTGGGACCGGACGACGCAGCGGGCCGTGGCCGCGCCCGGCACACGCGGCAGCAAGCGCGGTACCCTGCGCCTGGGCAAGATCGACCCGGCGCTGAAGGGCCGTTTCACGGTCAAGGACAAAAATGGCAAATCGGTCAAGGTCACGACGGTGTTCGAGCTGGTGGCGCAGGAGGCCGCAAAATTTTCACCCGAGAAGACGCAGAAATACACCGGTATCCACCCGAGCCTCGTGCGCCAGCTGGCGCACGAGTATTCGCGGGCGCACGATCCCGGACTCACGATCGGATTTTCCCTGCACAAGTATGCCTGGGGCATCCTCACCAACTGGGCGCAGGCGCTGTTCTGCGCGCTCACCGGCCATGACGTCGTGGACACCGAGCACCAGTGGAGCCTGGGCGGGATCGGCCCGCTCTCGACCCCCAAGCCGGCGCGCTTCGAGTCAGGCTTCCTCGGGGAGTGGCTGTCCGGAAAAATGTGGGAGACATTCCACAAGCACTACGATGACGCACGGGAATTCCAGCGCCGCGCGGGATTGAGTCCGGACGACCTGGTGAAGCTGGCCGAACGGAGTCGCGACGAGAAATGGATGGCCAATTACGGCGAGCCGAAGGCGCGCATCCTGTTCGCGGACAACATATTCCGGCGCAACAAATCCTCGGAGCACTATAAAAAGTCTGTGCTCGACGCGACCGAGCTCTACGTCAACGTCAACTTCCGCATGGACTCCTCGGCCGAGCTCGCCGACTACGTGTTACCGGCCATCAGCCATTACGAGGGCTGGGACATCCGCGGCGAAGTGGGTTACCACCGCTTCGTCAACCTCACCGTGCCACCGCCGGGCCTGAAGCCTGTCGGCGAGACGAAATCGGAGTGGGAAATCTGCCGGCTGTTCGCGGAGGGAATCGAAGCGGCTGCCAAAAAACGCGGCATTACCAAGCTCACCGACACGGAGTTCACGGTGAAAGTGGACGACAAGGACATGCCGGTCACGCGCGATCTCGACACGCTGCACAAAGACTACACCATGGACGGCAAGCTCAACACCGACAAGGACGTGGTGAAGTGGCTCGTCGAGAACGTCCCGGCGTTCCAGCCGTGGAAGTTCGAGGACGCGGTGGAGCGCGGCTTTCTCATCCTCAACACCAACGCCGGGCTCACCTCGCCGTTGTACGCGAACAAACCCTACCGTTCCTTCGAGCAGCAGTTCTACCTGCGCCGGCCCTACACCACGCTTTCCGGCCGGCAGACGTTCTACATCGACCACGAGGTGTTCCTGCAGCTGGGCGCGGCCGTGCCCACGGCGCGCGAATCGCTGCACCCCGCGAAATTCCCGCTCAAGTTCTACTCGCCACACACGCGTTGGGGCATCCACTCCACGTGGCGCTCCAACAAATACATGCTGCGGCAGCAGCGCGGCGTGCCGCACGTGAACCTCAGCCTCGCGGACGCCGCCGCGCGCGGCATCCGCGACGGCGATACCGTGCGCATATTCAATGACGTCGGTGAGTTCACGGCGATGGCCAAGCTGCTGCCGGGCGTGCGCCCCGGCACGCTCATGATGGATCACGCCTGGGAGCCGCATCAGTTCCGGAAGCGCGTGGGCATGGACGCGCCGGTGGCGGGTGTGCTGTCGCCCCTGGAGCTGGCCGGCGGCTGGGGGCATCTCAAGTTCGGCGCCGAGTGGGACGGCAACCAGATCGCCTACGAATCCACGGTGGACGTGGCGAAGGCGGAGGGCGGCAACCATGTCTAAACGCCAGATCGCGATGGTGATGGACCTCAACAAGTGCATCGGCTGCCAGACCTGCACCACGGCCTGCAAGACCCAGTGGACCAACCGCAACGGCCGCGAGTACATGTACTGGAACAACGTCGAAACCCATCCGGGCAACGGCTACCCGCGCAAGTGGGAGGAATCGGGCGGCGGGTTCGATGACGCCGGGAACCTCAAGCCCGGACGTATTCCGGATCTCCATCAGGACTACGGCGCGCCGTTCGAACTCAACTACGAAGAAGCCTTGGGTTGCGTAACCGTGGACAAGCATTCCGCCTGCGCCGGAAATGAGCGGCCGGAGCTGAAGCCCGTCACGCCGCCCGTCAACGGTCCCAACTGGGACGAGGACCAGGGCGCGGGCGAACATCCCAACAGCTACTATTTTTATCTGCCGCGCATCTGCAACCATTGCACCAACGCGGCCTGCCTCGCCGCCTGCCCGCGCCAGGCGATTTACAAGCGCGAGGAAGACGGGATCGTGCTCATCGACCAGGAGCGCTGCCGCGGCTACCAGCACTGTGTCGCCGCCTGCCCGTACAAGAAGATTTACTTCAATCCCGTCACCAACAAGTCCGAGAAGTGCATCTTCTGCTATCCGCGGATCGAACAAGGCCTGGCGACGGCCTGCGCGCAGCAGTGCGTGGGGCGCATTCGCTTCATCGGTTATCTGGATGATGTGGACGGACCGGTCCACAAGCTTGTCGAAAAATGGAAAGTGGCGTTGCCGCTGCACGCGGAGTATGGCACTCAGCCGAATGTTTATTACGTTCCGCCCCTTTCGCCTCCCAAATACGACGCGCAAGGCCGGATGACGGGCGAGCGCCGCATTCCGGATGCGTTTCTCACTGGGCTCCTGGGTCCGCGCGTGCCGGAGGTGCTGAAGCGGCTGGAGCAGGAGCGCGAGAAAAAACGCCGCGGCAAGGAATCGGAGCTGATGGACCTGCTCATCGCCTACCGTCACGAGGAGATGTTCAAGCTGGACGCGGACTACTACCGCAAACCGGGCGCGCCCCAACCGCCCGCCGCGGCCGCGTCTCCCGGTGGCCGTTCCCGGCGCGTGATTCCAATCGTTGCCCTCAACAAAAAGGAGAGCCTGGAAGACAAGCTCGACAATCTCGAGGTGGCGGCCGGCAATTACACGGGAGAAACGACATGACCTTCGGAGACGGCATGATCCGCCAATGGGGGCGCGTGTTGCCCGCGCTGTTGGTTGTCGCTTTCTCTTTCGCGGGCGTCGTGGCGCTGGCGGAGCGTGACGATGGCGCGATTCTCGCGAAGCAGGCTTCCGCTCCGTTGCCGCTCGATCCGGACGATGCCTTGTGGCAGACCGCGCCGGCAACGACGGTCCGCGTCTACCCGCAGAACACGATACGTCTGCCGGGCGAGATCGCCGAGGCCGGCACCGTGACCGTGCGCGCGCTGTACAGCGCGGAAGAGCTGGCGCTGCGGCTCGAATGGTCCGATGCCTCGGTGGAGAAAACGCGCGGCGTCGGCAAGTTCGCAGACGCGGCGGCGGTGCAATGGCCGATGCAATATGGGCCCGGCGTGCGCTTGCCCTATATCGGCATGGGAAATCCGGGCGCGCCCGTGACGATGTGGCTGTGGCGCGCCGACGGAACAACAGAGACGCTCGCCGCCGAGGGTTTTGGCACGCTCACCGTGCAAGCCTCCGACGGCATACAGGCGAAAGGCGTTTTGAAGGACGGCCGGTGGCGCGTGGTGTTCCGGCGCAAACTTGCCGCCGGCGGTGAATATTGCGTGCGCGTCGATTCTGCCAAACAGGGATTGGTGCCGGTGGCGCTGGCGTTCTGGAACGGCGCACAGGCGGAGCGCGACGGCGCCAAGCGCCTGTCCGCCTGGCAGGTGCTGCGTTTTGAGAAGGGCGCGGCGGATGAACACTATGCGCGGCAACTTGTGTCATCGGTGACCGGCGATCCCGCCACGGGCAAACGCCTGATGATGGAAAAAGGCTGCGCCGCCTGCCACGCCTTCCCCGGCAATCCCGCGCAGCCCGCAGTGGGCCCCAGCCTCTCTTACGCCGGCGGCATCCATCACGCCGATTATCTGCTCGAATCGATCGCGGAACCTTCGAAGCTTGTCGTGCCTGGCAAGGGGTACTCGATGGTGCAGGACGGGAAAAAAGTTTCACTCATGCCGCCGTTCCAGGGAACGGAACAGGAACAGCGCGACATCGCCGCGTTTCTACAGGCGCTGCGCTGAGTAACCGAACATGCCCGGACATGCCGTAAAACTCGGGGAAACGCAGACGCTGGATCATCTCAAGGATGCCTACCGGCGCGAGGCCCAGGCCAACATGCGCTATCACTTCGGCGCGCGCCTCGCGGACATGGCGCGGCGACCCGACATCGCGCAGGTGCTGCGCGCCGCCGCGGACGAGGAAAGAGGACACGCGCTCGAGTTCCTCGATCTGCTCGTCGAGCACGGCGCCGAGACGCCGGAGCTTGTCTGCGGAAAGCTCGAGGACGATCTTACGGCCGCGATCGAGGCGGAACTCCACGAGTTCACCGCGCTCTACACGCGCTACGCCGAGGTTGCGGCGCAGGAAGACTTTCCCGAAATCGCACGCTGGTTCGTGGAGCTGGCCAAGGCCGGGCGCACTCATGCCCTGTGGCTGCAACAATGCCTGGACGGACTGAAGAAGCCATGACCGCGCCGGAGGCGGGCCGGGCGCCCGCGCCACGGCACGTCATCGCCGTGGCGAGCGGCAAGGGCGGGGTGGGCAAGTCCACCGTCGCCGTGAACCTTGCCGCGGCACTCGCCCAAGCGGGCGCGCGTTGTGGGCTGCTCGACGCCGATTTCTACGGGCCCAGCGTCCCGCTCATGATGGGACTGCGCGACGGGCGCCTGCGCACCGGCGCAGAAGGACGCATCCGGCCGCTCGAGATCCACGGGATCAAGATCGTCTCGATCGGCTTCATGGTTCCCGAAGGCGAGGCGCTGATGTGGCGCGGCGCCATCCTGCACAAGCTTATCCACGACTTCATCCACGACGTGGACTGGGGCGAGTGCGATTACCTGATCGTGGATCTGCCGCCCGGCACCGGCGACGTTCCTCTCTCGCTGCATCAGGCGATCCCCTTCCGCGGCGCGCTGCTCGTGACGACCCCGCAGGCGGTGGCCTTGGCCGACGCCACACGCGCCGCCGCGCTTTGCCGCGAACTCGGCATCCCCCTGCTCGGGCTCATCGAGAACATGAGCGGGCTCGTCTGTCCGCACTGCCAGGGTCACGTGGATCTGTTTACCCCCGGCGGAGCGCAGGACCTGAGCGAACAGCTCGGCATACCGCTGCTGGGCCGCATTCCGTTCGATCCGCAGATCGGCCTGTGCGGAGACCTGGGGCTGCCGCCGGTGCTGGCGCAGCCGGATTCGCCGACGGCCACGACCTTCCGGGAAATCGTCCTGCACCTGACGCACCAACTCTCGGTAGTTGCGGCATAACGCCGCGCGATCCGATTAAGTTCCTTAAAACACCACACTAAAACCAAGAGAGGAGAGAAAACGATGACCGCTTTTAACAAAGAACTCGATGCTTCCGGCCTGCATTGCCCGATGCCCGTCTTGCGCTCCAAGAAGGCGCTGGATGGCATGGCCAGTGGCGAGGTTCTGCATATCATTTCCACTGACCCGGCCTCGAAAAACGACATCCCGTCGTTCGCCAAAACGACGAGGAACGAACTGCTCGAGGCCAAGGAGGAAGGTGAAAAGTTCCATTACTACATTCGAAAAACCTGATCTAAACCGGTGTGGCGGGAGGGAGTGTGTCGAGTCATGTCAATCCAGGGGACCTCTGCGATAATCGACCCATGCCCAAACCCTCCCCTCTTCGATCACTGCCCGCCGTCCATCAGGTTCTGGAACATCCGCTGATTGCATCGCTCAGGCCGCGCGTGGCACACGAGTATCTCGTCGCCGAAATCCAGCACCACCTTGAAAATCACCGCGAAGCACTGCGCCAGGACGGCGGCGCGGCGCCTGATGTGAATATGCTCGCCAGCGAAGTAGCCGAGGCAGTGGGTTCCTGGTTCAACCCACGGCTGCAATCCGTCATCAATCTCACCGGCACTCTGTTGCATACCAATCTCGGACGTGCCCCGCTCTCCGAGGCCGCCGTAGCGGCCATGGCCGCTGCCGCCGGCACAGTGAATCTCGAATACGATCTCGACGCGGGCCAGCGCGGCAATCGCGACACGCTGGTGGAGGAACTGCTGTGCCGCCTGAGTGGGGCCGAGGCGGCGACCGTGGTGAACAACAATGCCGCCGCGGTGTATCTCGCGCTCAACACACTCGGCGACCGCAAGCGCGTTGTCGTCAGCCGCGGCGAGCTGGTGGAGATTGGCGACAGTTTCCGCATTCCCGATATCGTAAAGAAGAGTGGCTGCAAGCTCATGGAAATCGGCACCACCAACCGCACGCATCTGTCGGATTACCGCCACGCGCTGGAGGAAGGCGCAGTGGTTCTGCTCAAGGTACACGCCAGCAACTACCGCGTGCAGGGATTCACCCACGAGGTATCGCTCGCGGAACTTGTCGCGCTGGGGCGCAAGCACAATGTGCCCGTCGTCACGGATCTGGGGAGCGGGGCATTCGTGGACATGCGGCGCTGGGGGCTTGCGGGCGAGCCCACCGTGCAGGAATCCATTGCCGCGGGTGCGGATGTCGTCACCTTCAGCGGCGACAAATTGCTCGGCGGCCCGCAGGCCGGGCTGATCGTGGGGCGTGCCGAGGCGATCAAACGCATCAAGCGCAATCCGATGAAACGCGCGCTGCGCTGCGACAAACTCATCCTCGCCGCGCTCGACGCCACGCTGCGCGCCTATCTCTCGCCAGCCACGATCGAGCAATCATTACCGGCGTATGCATTGATCGGACGCAGTCTGGATGAAATCCAGAAACTCGTGGATACCGTGCGCCCGCACGTCGAGCGCTGGGCGCAGAATCGTGCGACGGTGACGGTCGAGCCCGGACACTCGCAGATCGGCAGCGGCTCGTTGCCTGACCAGACCCTGGAAACCCGGCTCATTGCGCTCACGCCGTTGCGCGGCAGCCCCGAAGCCTTGGCGAAAGCGCTGCGCGAATTGCGCCCGCCGGTGATCGGACGCGTGCACGGCGGCAAGGTGCTGCTCGACTTGCGCGGATTGTTCGAAGTGCAACCGCTGATCGGGGCGATCGAAACGGCCACCCGGCCATGATCATCGGCACGGCCGGACACATCGACCACGGCAAAACAGCGCTCATCCGGCGCCTGACCGGCATCGATACCGACCGGCTGCCGGAGGAAAAGCGCCGCGGCATGACCATCGACCTTGGCTTTGCGCATCTCGATCTCGAAGGCGTGGGCCGCGTGGGCATTGTGGACGTGCCAGGCCACGAGCGCTTCGTCCACAACATGGTGGCGGGCGCAGGCGGCATGGATCTGGTGCTGCTGGTGGTCGCGGCCGACGACGGCGTAATGCCGCAAACGCGCGAACATGTCGAGATCATCGCGCTGCTCGGCATCCGCCACGCCGTGGTGGCGCTCAACAAAAGTGACCTCGTTGCATCGGATCGAATTGAGGCGGTGAGCGGAGAAATCCGTGCGCTCGCGGACGTGGCGCCGTTCCTGCACACAGCACCGATCGTCCCGGTGTCGGCGCACACCGGCGCGGGCATCGAGGCGTTGCGCCGGGAACTGACTCGGGCGCTGCGCGTCATTCCGCCGCGTGACGATCGCGGCTGGTTCCGTCTGGCGATCGACCGCGCCTTCACCCTGCCCGGCTTCGGGCTGGTGGTGACGGGCACGGTGGCCTCCGGGCATGTGCACCGCGACGACAGCGTGCGGATTCTGCCGGGCGGACAGATCGTGCGCGTGCGCGGCCTGCAACAGCACGGCGAAGCCGTTGAGAGCGTGGCGGCGGGCAATCGCTGCGCCATGAATCTCGCGGGCGTTGAAAAAGACGCGCTCGCCCGCGGCATGGTAATCGGCGACCCGCGCCTCGAGCGCATCGCGCACACCGTGGACGTCTCCCTGCGGCTGGCGCACGGATTGAAACAGACGCCGCGCGACCGCCGGCGAGTGCGTTTCCACTGCGGCGCGGCGGAAAGGTTCGCGCGTCTGATATGGATCAGAGAAACGCCGCAAGACGGCGCGGGCCAGGCGCAACTGCGGCTGGAGCAAGGCATGCCGTTGTTGTATGGCGACCGCTTCATCCTGCGCAACGAATCGGCGGAGGTCACCGTCGGTGGCGGCGCCGTGCTCGATCCATTTGCCACCCGTCGCGCCGTCGCACGGCCCGAGCGACGCGCGCGCCTGCAACGTCTGCAAACCGGGAATGTCGACGAGGCGTTACAGGCATGGCTCGAGGCGCGCGGCGCCGACGGCTGGCATGTGTCGGAACTGGCGGAACAACTGGCGCAAACGCCGGAGCAACTGCGCGAGCGCCTGGCGGCGCAAACCGACCTGGTGCACGAGGAAATCGGCGACGATATCTGGGTCGCGCCGTCTGCCGCCCTGGACGCTCAGCTCGACCACCTGCACACCGCCATCATCGATTACCTGCACGCGCATCCGCGTGCCACCGCCATGCCGCCGGCAACCCTGCACGAGCAGGCCTGTCCGCGCCTCGATACGCGCGTCTTCCGCGCGCTCATCGCCCGACTGCTCGCCGCCGGGCGCGTACAGCAGACATCCGACGGCTTGTGCTTGGCGGGGCATCGACAGCAATTCTCCGCGGCAGAAATCCTGCTGGCCGATCGCATCGAATCCACGTTGGAGTTTCGCGGCAAACCGCTGCCGAAACTCGAGGCGCTGGCGCGTGTCGTGGGCCAGCCGGCGCCGCGCCTCACCCGCTTTCTCGGCGAGCTGGAGCGCGCCGGGCGCGTGGTGAAGCTCGCGCCCGATCTTTATGTCACGCGCGGAGATGCCGAGATCTGGCGACGCCGGCTCGACGAATTGCTCGCGCAACAGGGCAGCGTAACGCTCCCCCAGTTCCGCGACGCCATCGGCGCCGGACGGGAATTCACCGTGCATTTGCTCGATTATTTCGATCGCGCGGGCGTGACGCGCCGCCAGGGCGAAACGCGCGTCGCGGCGCAGGCGCAGCAGGCATGACCGTGCCGGAAAAAATCCGTCTGACCCAATGGGCGAGCTGCGCCGGTTGCGCGGCGAAAATGGACGCCGGCCGGCTGGCCGATGTTCTCGCGCGACTTCCGCGCAGCACCGACCCCGATCTTCTGGTCGGTCCGGAAACCTCGGACGACGCGGGCGTGTATCGCATCGCGGACAATCTCGCGCTGCTCAACACCGTGGATTTCTTCCCGCCCATCGTGGACGATCCCTACACCTACGGGCAGATCGCTGCTGCCAATGCCCTTTCCGACATCTACGCCATGGGCGGTCGGCCGGTGACCGCGCTCAATCTGGTGGCCTTCCCACGCAATGGTCTGCCGCTATCGGTGTTACACGATATACTGCGTGGCGGATCTGACAAGCTCGCAGAAGCCGGTGTCGCACTCGTGGGCGGGCACACGGTGGCCGATCAGGAAGTGAAATACGGCATGGCCATTACCGGCCTGATCGATCCCGCGCGTCTCATCCGCAATGGCGGCGCACAACCGGGCGATCGCCTGATTCTCGCCAAACCCATCGGGGTCGGGATTATCACCACCGCGCTCAAACAGGAGTGCGCCGAGGCAGCGCTCGTGGAACGCGCGGCCACCGTGATGCGCCGGCTCAACCGCGCGGAGGCGGAGGCGATGTTGCTGCACGACGTGCACGCCTGCACCGACATCACCGGCTACGGGTTGCTCGGACATGCACTCGAAATGGCGCGCGCCAGTGGCGTGCGTCTTCGCATCGAACACCAGAAAGTGCCGCACTTCCCGGAGGCACTGGATCTGTGCGCGCGTGGTATCCGGCCGAGCGGACTCGCAAGCAATCGCCAGGCGTTTTCCGAAAGCGTCCGGTTCGACGACGCGGTGCCCGAGGTGTGGCGTGAGTTACTGTTCGATCCCCAGACCTCGGGCGGGCTGTTGATCGCACTGCCCGAAGCGGATGCGCCACGCCTGCTGTTTCGCCTGTGTGAAAACGACATTGAGGCGTTCACCATCGGTCACGTCACGGAACGCGGCAGGGGTGAGATATTGGTTGTCTAAAAATTGTGCACGGAGAGGATGATGGCCCGGTGGCATCCTCGGACTTCAAATCCGATGAGAGGCAGCAAACCTGTCTCTGGTGGGTTCGACTCCTACCCTCTCCGCCATTTTTAGACTTAACGGCATATGTTGATTGAACAGGCTATGGAGGTGTCACTGACATGATTTCGAAGATTTTTACAAAACCCTGGTCCTTTGTTTGGGGCGGATTCCTCGTGGGGCTCGCCGAGGTCATTCATTATCTTAAATACAAGTACCCAATCCCGGTCACCACGGGCCTGGCACAAATGTTCGGTTCAGTGGAAGAACACATTACCAAAACGGATTTCGTAAAAAGAGCCTATGGCTATGACATCTACTGGATCATCATCGGCATATTTCTGGGGGCCGTACTTGTAACCATTCTTGAGCGGGAGAACAAAGCCTGGGTCAAGTATCCCTGGCGTGTTTCGGTACTTGCATTTTCCGGCGGAGCCATCTTTGGTTTTGGCACCAGGCTCGCGCAGGGGTGCACAACATGGCACTACCTCGGTGGCATTCCCGCCATGAGCCTCACCTCCATCGTTGTTGCGCTCGTCAGCGTCCCCTTCGCATTTCTTGCGTTTTATCTGATGTCAAAAATGGGTGTGAGTGGATTCCTGAAACATCAGGAGTCAAAAGCAACCGTTCTTAAAAGTGTAGAGCTTGGGTACAAGACTGATACCCTGGGTTTTGACGCCAGCTACCAGCCATACAAGGATCCTTTACGCCTAATCCTGATGGCATTTTTATTTACCGTATTACTATCTTCTTTGTGGACGGCATTCCAGGGTGCCTCTGCCAGCAGTATTGGGCACATGTCCACGCTGGACATATTCCTTAATACGCTGGTTGGTTCCATGCTCGGCTTCGGTATCGCAAAATCCGGTTTCGGAACGGAGTGCGCCGTCATGGCGCCGCACGCGCTTCATATGAAGCCAAAGCAGTTTGAGTCATTGGGCGTTGCGCGGGTTGCCCGGACCATGTTTACGGGACTCATGCCATTTGTGGGGCTGATTATTGCCGTGCTCATGTTGAATATTGCAATACTTGTTACCTGGATAGGCTTTGGCTGGCCCATTCCAATCGTAGTGGAATCGGGCGCGTACAATTGGGGGTTTCATCTGGGCCATCTTGTTGGCGGCCCACTCCTGGGCATAGGCAGTGTTCTGATGCTCGGCTGCGAGATCAGAACCTATGCCAGGACAGGCATGGGGTACATGACAGGTCTGGCCGCCCTGCCTGGTTTTTTCTTTGGCTACCTTCCCTACACGCTTTATCAAAAACAGTTTGATGAAGTCTTCTTTGGCACAGGCTTTATAAGAGAAAAGAATATACTCGAGTTTCTTCCGAATACTCCTTTTATCCAGTACGGTTTTGCATTGCTTTATACAGCGGTTTTGATAGCGCTGTTGATATGGGGAATAAAGAAGGGTTCGCAGATGGTAAAAATAACCCCGACAGAATACGCCACCAAAACTGTAGACGATATATTCATCAAAGGACTTGAGAGGACCTCGAATAAATAATTGTGTATCTAAACGCGAAATTGGCTCAAACATCTGAAGCTAATGATGGGTGTAACCACTATGCGTCGGATACTGTTGTTTTCTTCCTGATGCCATCCAAAATCTGCCGTCGTTGCCCAATTCCTCATGCATAAGACGCACTGCCCCAGGTTACGTCACCGATCTTACCCTCCTCGCCATTTCCCGTGCTGTATCAGAACCATTTGAACAACCAGTATTTCTCGTAGGCGATCTTGCCCCAATGCCGCCAGCGACTGGGCGGGTGGAGGGCCACCTGCGGTTTCGGCTCGGCGTAGAAATTGCCGCTGCCGAAACCGGCGCGGCCGTCGCCGATTTCGACGAAGCACTCGCCGTACCCTTCGAATGTTTGCACCTCGCCTTGGCCGGTAATAGCGCACGCGATGTTGTGCGCGACGACCTCGGCTTCTTTATGGGCGAATACACCGGCCTTGGGCAGCGGCTTGCCGATCGCGAGCGCGATGCCGGTGACATCGCCGATGGCATAAACGCCGGGAAATTTCGTTTCGAGGTTGAACCGGTTCACCGGTACCCAGCCGGATTCGCCGCACAGGCCGGCATCGCGCACCGCCTGCGGCGCGCGATGCGGCGGGACATAGGCCAGAAGATCGAATTTCACTGTGGCGTTATTGGTGAAGTAAATTTGCCGTTCTTGCGAATCAACCTTGGTGACCACATGTTCGGGGTAATAGGCGATGTCTTTACTTTCCACCATCTGCCGCAGCATGGCCGAAACTTCCGGGCCGGCCGTGCCCATCGGCCCGGGTTCAGGCGAGTAGATAGCCACGCTGACGCGCTCGCGCAAACCACGCCGACGCAAATCGGATTCCAGCAGCATCGCGGCCTCATACGGCGCCGCCGGACACTTGAAGGGAACGCCGCCTACTAGCACGACCAGCTTTCCTTCATTCAGTCTCAAGCGCGCATCGCGCAGCGCCTGTGCGCCCGCGAGCGAATAGAAGTTGTGCCCGGCCTCGCTCAGCCCGGGAATGGTTTCGGGCGCGAGCTCCGCGCCCAGCGCGATGACGAGATAGTCGCCCGTCAATTCGGTTCCATTCACCTGTACCGCCCGCCGCGCGGGGTCGATGCGTTCGATGTCTCCCCGCACCAGCTCGATGCCGCGCTTCTTGAGCGCATCGACCGGGCGGGAAATATTTTCCGGCGTGCGGCTTCCGGTCATGAGCCACAGCAGGGACGGCTGGAACACATGGCGCTCCTCGCGCTCCACCAGCACCACGCGATGTGCGCGCGGCAATGCCTTGCGCAGCAGGCTCGCGGCAACGATGCCGCCGATTCCGGCGCCGAGGATCACAATAGTCTTGGAGTCCATCAGCTCTCTCCTTCGATCTTCACGGGATTTCCCTTCTCAGCTTTCGAGGTCACGCTTCTTCTGCTCGAATTCGTCCTTGTCGATCTCGCCGCGGGCGTAGCGCTCCTTAAGGATGTCGAGCGCGGACTTGCCGCGTGGCGCATCACCCGAACGATCGAAAAACCATTTCCCGAGCGCCACGATCGCCACGATGATCAGCACCCAGAACAACAGCATGGGAAGCGGGCCGAAACCCCACCCCCAACCGTGATTGCCCATATCGCTCCACATTGTTTCCTCCTTCGCCGGTTGCGTGTCGCCAGGTTCCCTAAAAGGTCAGATTCATGTCAGCCGGGATGACAACTTCCTTGTAGTACTTTGCCGGGTCGGCCACCTTGACGCCGTCCACGAGGTCGCGCTCCGCCATTCCGAAGACCGAGAGATTGAGCGGACAGGCCAGCACGGTGGCGCCTTCCGCGATCAGCATGACGAACATGTCCTCGAGGAGTGGCAGGTCCAATTCGTCCATCCTTTTCATAATCATCTGGCCGACCTCGGGTGGCGCGTCCGGCAGGCAGGTGAGCGCCATGTACTTCTCGCGGTGCACGGCATTGATGCCGCGCGAGCCGAAGAACAGCGTCACCTTCGCGCCTTCTCGCAAGAGGCTCAGCGCCGTCATCAGGGCGTTAAACACCAGGCACAGCTCGTCGTGGAAACACATCACGGATACTTTTTTCATGGCGGCCCTCCGTTCTTGAGCGGCGCGGGCCGCCCGGTATCGGACACAATAGACTTGATGCGCAGCGCGTCCTCGCCGGACTCCATGGCGCGCGGGTGGGTGATGAACTGTGCGATCTGCTGCCCGGCGCGGTAGACGCGCAGTTCGCCGGGTTCAAAGGCGATCCAGCCCGGGCCTTCGGTCAATGGCTCGGTGGCGATGACCACCGTCTCGGTCGCGGCATCGAGCCGAAACGTGGCGCGCGCGTCGGCAAGGCTGTGCAACCGGTCGTGGCCGTAGGCGATAAGGTGCACGCCGTCCGACATCAGGAAGTTGAAGCGGCCGTGGGAGGCGAGCATCTCGGCCGCCCGCGCGAGCGCATCGAGCCAATCATGGCCTTGCGTCGCGTCCGATGAGGAGAAAGCCGCCGCGATACGGTCCAGCACCACGCAGAAGGCGTGCTCGGAATCCGTGTCGCCCGACGGCGCGCACAGGTGCAGCGTGTTCGGCAGAACGAGTCCGACCGTGTCGGGAAGGATGCCGTTATGTGCGAACACCCATTCACGCCCGCAGCAGGCGCGGCGAAACGGGTGGGTGTTCGCGAGCACCAGCGCAGTGGGCGGGTTGGCCTTGCGCACATGCCCGAGGATCAGCGAAGAATGCGTCTGCCCGCACAGTTGCTGGAAGCGGGTGCTGCGGGCCGCGGCAATCGGTTCTTTCGTCAGACGAAATGCGCCGTCATCGAGCGTGGCGAGGCCCCAGCCGTCAGGGTTGTCGGCGGTGTCACCGCCGCGCGCGCCGAAGCGGCAGAGCAATTCCTCCGCTTGCACCGGCCGGTTGCTGCTGAGCCCGAACAATTCGCACATGGTCGTGTCCTCAGAAGATCAAAACGATATCGCCTTCGAACGCTGGACACGGCGCACATACTCGCCGGGAGCCGGCGGCGCGAGGGGCAATTTCCCGGCGGTGCTCGAGGTCATGATGGGTTCCCCGATTGAGACAGGGAAGCCATTTCGGGAAAGCCGCCGTACTCCACCGGATATCCCTCCTTGTTCCAGGCCGTCATGCCGCCGCGTATCAGCCGCAAGTTGTTGCCGAATCCGGCCTGTTGCAGCAGTCCCAAGGCCTGGGCCGAGCGCCGGGCAGTGCGACAGATGACGGCAACGGTGCGGTCGGTGCCGTCGCGGAGCTCTTCCAGGCGCCGTCCGAGTTCTGCGATCGGAATCAATTTCGCGTCGCGTATATGCCCCAGCGGGCCGCTGTATTCCTCGGGGCTGCGGACATCCAGCACCAGGATGTTCTCGCTCCGGTCCAGCCGCTGCTTGAGTTCGGTGACGCTCAATGACGGCGGGGCGGGGCGGCGCAGGCGGCGGATGAGCCGCGGCAGGAATGCCACCACCGCGAGCAGCGCAAGCGCGAGCAGCCCTTTCTGGATCAGGCCCTCGCCGCCGGCCACGGCCTCGCGCCCGGCGTAGCCGAGATAGGTATAGGCCAGCGCACCCGGCAACATGAACAGGTAAGAGGCGATGACGTAATGCAAGAGCTTGATGCGTGACAAGCCCAGGGCATAGTTGAGTAAGTTGAACGGAAACAACGGGACCAGACGTGTGAAGGCCACGAACTGCCAGCCTTCTTTTTCCACGCCCTCGATCATCTGCTTCAGCCTTCCGCCGGTTTTCCGCGTCACCCAGTCGGAGGCGAGATAGCGCGCGACGAGGAAGGCGAGGGTCGCGCCGAGGGTCGCGCCCGTGAGGTTGTAAAATGTCCCGGCCACCGGCCCGAACAACGCGCCACCGGCGAGCGTCAGTACCGAGCCCGGCAGAAACAGCACGGTGGCCAGCGCATAAATTCCCATGAACATAAGCGGACCGAGGATACCGGCCTGCCGGATCGAGGCATCGAGCGTCTCCAGGCTCAGCCGGTCGCGGTAGTAAAACGCCACGGCGACAGCAGCCGCGAGGGCCAGCACCAGCGCGATGCGTATCCATCGAGCCGCATTCATTTGGCCGGCCCCCATTCGCGACGGTTGATGGCGTAGTCCGTCACCTTGCCGCGGAACGGAATCGCCAGCATGCCGGGAAGGCGGTCAGCCACCCTCGGCTCGCGGAAATCGCGGATTCCGATGGTCATCCTTTCATGACCCTCTTCGGGTTGGTCGCGGTAGGTGCCGAAAAGACGGTCCCACCACGGCAGATTGAAACCGAAATTGCTGTTGGTTTCATGAGCGTGGATCGAGTGATGCACGCGGTGCATATCAGGCGTCACGACGAGCAGCCGCAATACGCGGTCGAGCGCAAGCGGCAGTCGCACGTTGCTGTGATTGAACATGGCGGTGGCGTTGAGCAGCACCTCGAACACAATCACCGCGAGCACCGGCGCGCCCAGCACCACGATCACCGCGAACTTGATGAGCACGGAGAGAACGATCTCGATCGGATGAAAGCGCGCCCCGGTGGTGACATCGAAATCGAGGTCGGCGTGATGCATGCGGTGGAGCCGCCACAGCGCCGGCACCGCATGGAACATGACGTGCTGCAGGTAGATGGCGAAATCCAGGGCGACCACCGACAGCACGACCGCTACCACATACGGAACTGTGAAATGATTGAACAACCCCCAGCCCTCACTGGCCGCGAACACCGCCACGCCCACGGCCCCTGCGGGGAAGATCAGGCGCAGGATCACGCTGTTCAGGAAAACAATTCCCAGATTCGCGGTCCAGCGCGCCGGGCGGGCGAGGATCAGGGCGCGGCGCGGCGCCAGGAATTCCCATCCCGCCATGGCCGCCAGAATCCCGAGGAAAAAGCTCAACCTTATGGTCGGCTCGTAATTCAAAATGAATTCCGTCATACACAATCACTCCACAGGTTGGTCTCGATTTGACCTTAATATTTTCTCTCCCGGCGCAGTTATTGCCGGCTTTTCTCCCGGAATAACTTGTTTTTCCCGTTAGGGAATATATAATTCAATTAGTTTATTGAATAGTTTATAGAGCCATTTCCAACGTGTCAAACCTGAGCTTTAAAAAACAGTTGTACGTCCAGATCGCCCGACTTGGTAAGGCGGTCGGAAACGGTCACCGTCTGGAACTGCTGGAATACCTGGCCCAGGGGGAACGCACGGTCGAAGTTCTAGCCAAACTAACCGGGTTATCGGTCGCGAACACTTCACAACATCTGCAGATACTGCGCCAGTCGGGACTCGTCAACACGCGGCGCGAAGGACTCTACATTCATTACCGGCTGGCCGAGCCACAAGTGGTCCAACTGATCGAAGTGATGGGCAGGCTCGCTGCCAGCCAGTTGGCCGAAGTGGAGCGCTTGGTGCAGAACTACCTGACCAAAAAGGACGACATGGAACCGGTGCCGCGGGCCGAACTGCTCGCCCGTGTTCGCGATGGGATTGTGACGGTGCTCGATGTGCGCCCGCGAGAAGAATACGATGCGGGGCATGTGTCTGGTGCAATCAATATTCCGCTGAAAGAGCTGGAGGAACATCTGGAGAGCCTGCCGCGGCAACAGGATGTTGTCGCCTACTGCCGCGGGCCCTATTGCGTGCTGGCGTACGATGCGGTGGCAAGGCTCCGGCAAAAAGGCTTCAAGGCGCGCCGCCTGGAAGGCGGATATCCAGAATGGAAACTGGCTGGATTGCCGGTCGAGGAGACCAACAAGAAAAGCTGAAAAATATCAGCCATTCTCCCCGCGAGAGCTTTCTTCTGACCCAACCCTTGTTTTATACCGAGGAGTCAAACAGATGACCCAATCTCTGGCAAAGTTTGCACTGTTTTCTGCGCTGCTGATATACATCACTCCCCTATTCGCGGCACCATTGCAGGTGCAGAAAGTCACCGACGGCGTGTACGCGCTGGTTGGCGACATCGGTCAACGCTCACCCGAAAATTTTGGCAACAGTGCCACCTTCGGTGTGATTGTCACACGCGACGGCGTCGTGCTGGTGGACCCGGGCGGCAGCTACAACGGCGCCAAGCAGATCCATGAGGCGATCCGATCCATTACCAAGCAGCCCGTCCGGGTCGTCATCAATACCGGCGGACAGGACCACCGTTGGCTCGGCAACGGCTACTTCAAGGCGCAAGGCGCGCGCATCATCGCCTCGGCAGCTGCGGTCGCGGATCAGCGTGCCCGCACCACTGACCAGCTGATCACCCTGAACAGATTAGTCGGCGAGAAACTCATGGCGGGGACCGAAGCGGTGCATGCCGGGGAAACGTTTGAAAATCGTCTCGAACTCGAGGTCGGCGGCGTGCGCCTGGTGCTGCGTCACACGGGAACGGCACACACCCCGGGCGATAGCTTCGTGTGGCTGCCGCAGAAGAAGGTGGTCTTCGCCGGCGACATCGTCTATGTCGAGCGCCTGCTCGTCGTGACCGCCGAGTCGCGCAGCCGATCGTGGATCAAGGCGTTTGAGGAGATGGCGGCGCTCAATCCCGAACACGTCGTCCCCGGCCACGGGCCGGCGACCACGCTCGCGCGGGCACGCGCCGATACCTACGACTATCTGGTCGCGCTGCGGACGCAAGTCAAGGCGTTCATGGACGGCGGCGGCGAGATTTATGACGTCGGGAAGATAGACCAGTCACGCTTTCGGCATATCAAACTTTACGAAGAACTCAAGGGCCGCAATGCGCAGCAGGTCTTTCAGGAAATGGAGTGGGAGTAAGAAGCGACCTACCCTAACCGATCACCCTCGCTCCACAGCGGAGACAACCAGACAGGAATGAACCCAGGCGAGTACGAGGCGTGGTACCAAACCGCGCGCGGGAGATGGATCGCCGACCGCGAATTCGACTTGATGATGCGCCTTTTGAATCCACCGACTGGCGCCACGCTGCTCGACGTCGGTTGCGGCACCGGCCATTTCAGCCGCCGCTTCGCCACCGCCGGCCTGCGGGTTGCCGGGCTCGACCCCGATCCGGCCATGCTGGAATACGCGGGCCGCCTCGGTGGCGGCGTGAACTATCTGCGCGGCACGGCCACAGAGCTGCCGCTGCCCGATGGCGCGTATGACTACATCACCGCCGTGACCAGTCTTTGTTTCATCCCCGATGCGCCGGGCGCGTTGCGGGAGATGTGGCGGGTGGCGCGGCGCGCGGTGTTGCTCGGGCTGCTCAATCGCCGCAGCCTGCTCTACCGGCGGAAACACGATCGCGGTGCCTATCGCGGCGCACGTTGGGACGTATCCGCGGAGCTGAGGCGCTGGGCCCAGACACTCGAACCCGCGCCACGGATCACGGTGCGCAGCGCAATTTTTCTGCCCGGCGGCGGTGCTTTCGCGCACGTGGCCGAGGCGGTGCTCCCCGACGTATTGCCGTGGGGCGGGTTTCTGGCGGTAATCTTGCGTAAACCGGACCACCAGATATATTCCGCATCGCAGGGAAATTAAGCACAGGAACTTTCCCGGGATTCTTTTACTCTATGATCAAAACATCGCCGGGGGAAATCGCGTAATGGAGCTGCTCGCCGCCGTTTTCTTTGGGGTGGCTCTCGCCTATGCTAACGGCGCCAACGACAACTTCAAAGGGGTCGCCACGCTCTTCGGGAGCGGAACCACGGATTACCGCGTAGCGCTGGGCTGGGCGACGGCGATGACGTTCGTCGGCTCGCTCGTGGCCTTGGCACTTGCTTCGGAACTGTTACAAACCTTTTCCGGTAGAGGCTTGGTCCCGGAGTCGGTGTTGCAAACCCGGCAATTCCCCATGGCGGTTGCCTGCGCCGCGGCGTTCACGGTGTGGCTGGCGACCCGGCTCGGGTTGCCTGTCTCCACCACCCACGCGATCATGGGAGCGCTCGTGGGGGCGGGTCTGGCGGCGGCGCCCACGCAGATAAACTTCCTCAGGTTGGGATCGGACTTCTTTCTGCCATTGGTGCTCAGCCCCCTGCTCGCGCTGGGCGGGGTGATATTGCTGTGCCCCGCCTTCCAATGGATACGGACCCGGCTCGGGGTACAAAAGGAAATCTGCGTATGCGTGGGAACGGAGGTGATGGCGCGGTTTCCCGCGGGCACCACGCCGCCGCAGGCGATCGCGACAGCGGCGATGACCGTGCCCACGGTCAGGATCGCGGAGGAAAGAATTTGCCGCGAGCAGTATGCCGGCACATTCGTGGGCGTGAACGCCAAGACAGTTCTGGATGCCGCTCACTTCGCCAGCGCGGGCGCAGTCTGCTTTGCCCGCGCGGTGAACGATACGCCCAAGATCGCGGCGATTCTGCTGGCCAGCCAGGCACTATCATCGAACTTCGTCATCGCCGCCGTGGCGCTCGCGATGGCGTTCGGCGGTCTGATATCTTCCCGCCAGGTTGCGGAAACGATGGCGCATCGCGTCACGGCGATGAACGCCGGTCTGGGATTCACGGCGAATCTTGTTACCAGCGTCCTGGTGCTGCTGGCATCAAAGTTCGGGCTGGCGGTTTCCACGACCCACGTGTCTTGCGGGGCACTCTTCGGAACCGGCGTGGTCAATGGACAGGCACGCTGGAAAACCATCGCTGGTATTATCGCCGCGTGGATCGTCACTTTGCCGGTCGCCGCCGCGTCGGCGGGGTTGGGTTTCTTCATTTTAGGCGGGGGTTAAAGATGAATAGCGAAGCACAGATATTCGAGAATATAAGAGACTATTACGGGCGCGTGCTCAAGACCAACCGCGACCTGAAAACCGGCGTCTGTTGCAGCGGCGATTCGTTCGCGCCGCCGGCCCGGGAAATTCTCAAGCAGATTCACCCCGACGTCATCGCCAAATTCTACGGCTGCGGCTCGCCGATCCCGCCCGAGCTGACGGGCAGGACGGTGCTCGATTTGGGATCGGGTTCGGGAAGGGACTGCTTCATTCTCTCGAAGCTCGTCGGCCCCGGCGGGCATGTGATCGGCGTGGACATGACGCCGGAACAGCTCGACACCGCCCGCCGTCACGTCGGGTATCACATGGAAAAATTCGGCTTCGCGCGACCCAACGTCGAATTCCTGTCGGGCTACATCGAGGACCTGAAAAGTCTCGGCATCGAAAACGACTCGGTCGACGTCGTGGTTTCCAATTGCGTCATCAATCTCTCGCCGGACAAGGAGCGTGTATTTGCGGAAATTTTCCGCGTGCTCAAGCCGGGCGGTGAGCTGTATTTCTCCGACGTGTTTGCCGATCGCAGAATCCCGCCGCCGCTGGCCGAAGATCCGGTGTTGCTGGGCGAGTGTCTGGGCGGCGCGCTCTACCTCGAGGATTTCCGGCGGCTGCTGGCCAGGGTCGGGTGCCCCGATTACCGGATCGTGAGCAATTCAAAACTCGCGCTCACCGATCCCGCTATCGAACGCAAGGCCGGCATGATCGGTTTCCATTCGCTCACCGTGCGCGCCTTCAAGCTCGACCTCGAGGATCGTTGCGAGGATTACGGGCAAGTGGCACATTACCTCGGCACCGTTCCGGAGCACCCGCAGCGTTTCATGCTGGACGACCATCACGTGTTCGAGCCCGGCCGGCCGCATCCGGTCTGCGGTAACACCGCCGCGATGCTGAGCCAAACGCGCTACGCGCCACATTTCAAAATCATCGGTGACACACGCGTCCATTACGGTCTGTTCGGTTGCGAACCGAAGTCCGCTGCCACCGGACCGGGAGACAGCGCCACATCTGGCGGTTCCTGTTGCTGAACCAGAAAAACCGCTCGTGAAAGCGATAATCCCCAAAAGAATCGAAAAATACTGCCTGCGTCACACCAGCGTGGGCAGCAAGCTGCTGCGTGAACTGGAAAAATACACCCGGCGGCACTGCGACGATCCGCAGATGCTGATCGGGCCGCACGAGGGCGCGCTGCTCGCCATGCTCGTGCGCCTGTCCGGCGCGCGGCGCATCCTGGAAATCGGCACCTTCACCGGCTATTCCGCGCTGTGCATGGCCGAAGCGCTGCCCAAAAACGGCAAGCTCATCAGCTGCGAACTTAAGCCGGAGCACGCCAAGATTGCGCGCACGTTTTTCAAACGCAGCCCGCACGGAAACAAGATCAGAATACGCCTCGGCCCTGCCCTGGAGACGCTTGCCGCCTTGCCGGCCTCGGCCAGGTTCGATTTTGTTTTCATCGACGCCGACAAGGAAAACTACGTGAACTACTACAAGGCGGTCCTGCCACACCTGCGTCCCGGTGGCGTGATCGCGGCTGACAACGTGCTGTGGTCCGGACGGGTGCTCGCCCCGAAGAAAAAAGCCGACCGTGCCGTGGTCAAGTTCAACAAGCACGTCCACCGCGACCCGCGCGTCGAGTGCGTGATGCTGCCTGTACGTGATGGCGTAAGTCTGATCAGAAAACGTTTACATCGACGGGCTTAATTAGCGTTGCCGTTTCTTCGGTGGCTTCGTTGTGCTGTTCGCGCCGATCGCATGCATTCGTTCCGGGCGGTCCGCCATTCACTTGCTGCCGCCGTGACTCGAAACTAAGACCTCGACGCCTGCGCTCGCGCCACCAGCGCCAGCTTGCACAGACACAGACACTTCGACCTTTCCGCCGGCATTGACGATATTGCCATCGCCGCCAAAGGTCGTGGAACCTCCTGCCTTCACGCTGACTTCGGCAACGCCGCCGGGCGTGGACGCCTTGGCTTGTACGCCGGTAAAGACCGTCAGCTTGCCGTCGAAGGCATCGCCATATCCCGGCAAGTTAAGCTTGACATCCGGGTCGCGTCCGG
Organism: Sulfuricaulis sp.; assembly: GCF_024653915.1. Lineage (NCBI taxonomy): Bacteria > Pseudomonadati > Pseudomonadota > Gammaproteobacteria > Acidiferrobacterales > Acidiferrobacteraceae > Sulfuricaulis > Sulfuricaulis sp. The sequence goes on from NZ_JANLGY010000022.1 coordinate 116,815, forward strand.
CCTGCTTTTCGAGAAAGCGCTCCTTCGGGTCCTTGATGCGGGCGAAGCGCTGCGAGAATTCATAAGACACCTGTGAGAACAGACCCACACCCCCCGGTGTCGAAACGCCAACCTCGATTTGTTCGCAGTTCGCTGATATTTCAAAAACCGATGCGCTGGCCTTGGCTTTTGCAGAGGCTTCACAATCAGCTGCCATTTGTTTTAGTTCTGCGAACATTACGTCCATGGGTGTGTAGTTGGCTGCTTCACAGTATCTGATGACGCTTCGCAATGGTGTAACCTCCATTAGCAATAATTCAAGAGAACTCACGGTGTATGCTCCAAGTAATAGTTTCGACCATTTCTTAAGCGCCGGGTCGCTAAAGTGCGCAGCCACAGCACTCGCCCGATAAAAAGATTCTGCATAGAGATTACGCACTGCCTGATCGTAAGCTTTCATAAAGGGTATAAGTTGAGAGGCATGTCCCTTGCCGAGCATGCAAATGGCGGAATTTTTTCGTAATTCGGCGAGCGACCTGCAGCTCGACGGATTCGTAAGTTTCTCGCAGGGTTTTATCTCGCGGTCATATTCCTTGATGATGGATTTATAACGTTCAGACCATGTACGGCTCTGCTCAATCGTGGTGCCAATCAATCGCTTGTGAGTTTCGGCGGCGGCATCAGTCAAGGAGCGCATGTCGGGATCAGGATGTTGCGGATGCTTGTCGTCGCCTAACCATGTCTGATGGAACGCCATAATATGTACCGTATATTCATCGAGCGCATTGAGCAGGGCTTCGGCAAAATCGGCCGTAAGAATACCGGATGTGTCTTGTTGCGCCCTCCAATGCATAAGGCGTTTGATAGCGTCTCCCTTGGCTTCGGCAGCCATCTCTTTAAAGTCTTTTTCAAGTGGTTTCGTTTGTTCTCGGAGATTATTGAGTTGTTTTGCGACGGCTTCGACCTGAGATGGATCAGACGCGTAGGGTACTGCCGGCAAGACACCGCGTTTGCCTTTGGATAAATCAATCACTTGGCCTAACGGCAGGCGCTCCGGTGTTTCTTCGCTATCGGTTGTTTCTTCTGTTATTTGTGGTGTTGTTTTTAAAACTGCTGCAGGCCGTCGTGTTTTGCTGGCGCGCAAATAACGTTTCGCTTGCGGGCACTTGTCCTGATCACCCAGTGAAAAGGCGAGGTTGTTGTAGGCTTCCGAAAGATCAGGCGCCAGCCGGATGGCTTCTTTCAGCGCGGCCTCTGCTTCCTGCGGGCGCCCGAGCGAATTCAGGGCGTAGCCCTTGTTGCTGAGCAACGCAGCGTGCTGGAATGCCGGCATCTTTTTCGCCAGCGGTTCGGCCTTCTGCGCGAACGCGAGCGCCTCGCGGTGCAACCCATAATAATTGGCAATGCCCGCGAGGTTGGCCAGAAACACTGGCTCGGTCGGGGCCGTTTCATGCGCCTTTACTGCAAGCGCCACGGTAGCCAGCGGTTTCTCTGCCGCCATGGCGATGAAACCGAGCCGGGTTGCGGCGACCGGGTCCTTGGCAACCGGGTTCGCGTCGAGCGCGTTCATCGCCTTGGCGCTCACGCTGCCCTCAAGCGCGGCCTTGATGTTACCGAGCGCCTGCGTGTAATTAAGTGAGGCTCCACCGACCAGCCCCTCGATCTCATGCGGCGCATCGGCCGATTTTGGCTCCGCCTCGGTCTTGGGGCATTCAAGCCCGGAGAGTCCGGGGATCAGGCGCAGGTCGGAAAGGGCGGATGGCAACGGCCCTGCGGCGGCCCCGGAGCCTGCGAACAGGCAGATTATAAACGCCATCATTTTCAGATATTTCGGGTCAGTGCGCCAAGACATGTTCTTCTCCTGATTTTCTCGGAAACATTTTTATGGGTTCGTTGCAGGACTCAATCCCGCACCAGCGCGCGGCCGTTGATGACCAGGCGCCGCGGCCTCGGCAGCGCCTCGCCCGGCGGCACGTAGGCATTGAGTTGCCACACACGCCCGTCGCGGTCGCGCAAGGTGAGCGTGAAGTTCTCGTACGTATAAGTGCCGCTGTCACCAGCCAGCGCGCGGCGCGCCTCGGCGTCGCTCCAGCGCGCGAGCATCGCGTCGCCGTCCGGCGCCACGAGGTTCGTGGCCGAGCCGATCATGCGCAGGAAGTCGCCGCGGTCTTCGTAGCTGCCGTCGGCGCGCAGCACCAGGCGCGGCGCGACGGCATCGCGGTAATCGGCGCGGGCATACATACCGTCGAGGCGCTTGCCGCTGCTCGGGGCGATCCTCGCCCAGGGGCGACCGCGATCCGAAATGAGCGTGTTGTCGTTCTCGACGGTGTAGCTCGTGGTGTAGGCGCCGCGGCGCACGATGATTTTGTTGCCATTCCGCTGCCAAGTGCCCCACAGGTCCTTCTGCTGCCGGCGCTCCCAGTTTGGGTCGGACGCCAGCCCGCGTACTGGCAGGCGCCGACGGTAGGTGCCGTCCGGATAAAACACATCCACTTCCGCGTAGTCGCTGATTTGCGTCTGCACCGCGGGTGCGGTGCCGGTGTTCGAGGTCTCGTAGCGCCCGGTGGATTGGTTGAAGACCTGCTGCGGGCCGCTGCCGACGCCGGCACTCGCGGAAAGACCGCGTTCGATGCCGACGTAAACACCCGAGATTCCCTTGCCGAAGGCCGTGTCCGGTTTGTGTGTCTTGAGAGCCGCGGCCTTGACCGGCGATCCAGACGGCGCCGTGGCGATTGCGGGCGGATGGCTGATGTCCTGCGCGCTCGCGATGGCGGTCCCGACCGCGTTCTTGTAGCGGTTAAACGTGTCGTCCAAATCGGCGAGCGCCCAGAAGCGCACGCGCAGATCGCCGCTATGGGCGACCGCGGTCTGTGCCGTGTAGTTCTTGCCTTCGAGCGTGGCGACGCCTACCCCCATGCGGAATACCCAGCCGTTGTCGAAGCGCTGCTCGACCGGCTCGCCCACCGCCCGCCACGGCCCGAGGTCTCGCAGCGCCTGTGCGTAGGCAACGGCGAGCGATTCGTGAGATTTTGTCGCCGGTTCAACGAGCAGAAGCAGTTGCGCGCCCAGTGGAAGGTCGTCGGGTGAGACGGCGACAACGTCGTTTTCGACCGTGCGCGACCAGGCGGCGGGGACGTCGAGCCAGGGGGTAAGTTCATGTACGTCGGGCTGCTGCGCTGCCGTGGAAGCGGCGATCATGCAGCCAAGCAAAATCCCGCTGGCAGGCGCGTGTTTCATGGCAGTCGTTCAACTTGGAGGTACAGCGTGTAGTCCCCACCGAACGTTCCGTCCGCAGCTGGATCATCTCTGTATCTGATAGCAACAATTCCGGGGGGGAGGCTGCTCGTGTTGCGTGCCGCGAGTTCTCTCTCGATTGCCTCGCGTGTAAGCACGATCACGCGTTCGAAATAGGTATAGCTTCCCAAGGTAAAAATCGATTCCAGGGCGCTCCTGACCTGCGAGAATCCAATGGGTCGGTCCCCCGACAATTCGCTGTTCGTGATGTTGATCCACGTCGCGCCAGTGGCGTGGGCAGCCGCATCCAGCGTAAGCACGTTCACTCGATCGGCCGTAAACTGCTGTATGACCGAATCGCGCTTGATTGCGCCATAGGTATTTGCAAAGCCATCGTTGTTGAAGTCCCCCAACCAATGGCTGAACCGCTCGCCGGCCTGTTCGCCGTCCCACTCCCAAATCGCGGGATAGATGAGCAGGGCGCTCTTGCCGGCTTCTAGGTATCCGTCCCAAACGAAGAGCGGCAGATCAATCGATGAAGGCTCTCTCGATCGGGTCACCGGGTTGGCACCCGGATAGAGGTCACCGCGCCGCAATCCTCCGGATTCGCCCGCTCTACCGGCCATTACCCGGCTCTGAGCAGGAAAGCCGTTCTTGTCACCGAAAACCGGGCTCTTTACCAAAGCGTGGCCGCTGCGCGTCAGGTTAGTTCGGTCATACTCCTCGACCCTTAGGGCAAAGTAGACCTCGTCGCCTTTCCCGTCTCGCTGCAGTGGATCATCCATGGTCTCTTGGTCCACACGAAAGCCATTGATGGTGATCCGATAGCGCGCCCGGCCGGAGACATCGGCGGCGACGGTGGCGGAAACACGCGATGGATTCAAATCGTTGTAAACACCCGGCGGATAGACCGCGATCACGCTCCATTCGTGAGTGGCGGCGGCGAGATTGGAAACGGCGACGGCGGTGTTGGTGGTCTGCGTGCGCTGCAGATTACTGCCCTGCACCAGGTAATGGCTGGCGCCGGGGCTGGCTTCCCATTCCAGCCGTATCGCGCCGGGTCCGATGGCAGAGGTCTTCAAGCCCTTGGGATTTTCCGCCGCTGCCGTGGTTACGTTCTTCGGATCGCTGCTGCCGCGCTTGCCATCCGGATAATTCACGGTGACCCACACACTGTGCTCCACACCGGGGACGAGACCCGATAATGGCGCGCTCAGGTCATTGGACATGCTCGCTGGCTGCTTCACTTCCGGCCCGGTGACGGAATGATTGAGGCCTTTGGCTGCGGCGTGGAGCGTGTAACCGCCCGCTCCGGCAAGCGGTTTCCATTTGAGTGTCAGCGTGGTGGCGGTCACATCGGTTACCGCCAGTAGCGTCGGTCCGGGGACGATGTTGCGCGTCGAAACCTCACGGTCCGCGGCGGCGGGGCGGTTCAGTTCGCGTGGCGCGCCGCCAATCCCCGATTGAGTTGACGCGGTCTCACCGCCCGCCACCTGTACGCCCTGCGTCCCGCCAGTGACCAGCCGCGGCTCGCCGCTTCCCGCGGGCTGGGCCGTACCGGCTGTGGATGTCGTTGGTTTCACGGCGACCTCCGCCCCCACCGCCTTGCGCAAATCTTTGCGCGCAATGCCAGTGTCTACCGTATACCGGCCGGCATAGATAACCGTCTTCTCGTCCGGCATAAACAAGAGGATATGCAGGGGGCCGCTCGAGAAATTTCCGACCCCCCCGGATTTGGCCGGATCGAGCGGAATCTGGATAGCGATCTCATCGGGACCGTGACGCCCACGGATCGTAACGCTGGCCGACAGGGTCGGCGCCTTGGTGGTGTCGTTATTCGGATACCACAACGCCCGCACGCTGTCCGCGCTGGCGAACCGCGACCCCTTGAGGCGCGCAAATATGCCCCAGGGTCCGCTTGCGGGAGTGACGGTACCCGCCGGTACGGCTGCCGGTTTCTCTATCACCGCCCGGGCGCGGGCGGGCGGGGAATTGTCGGGAGTGAGCGCCGCACCCCCTTTGGATTGCGGCACCGTGGCCATCTGGTAGCACTGATACCTGGCGTCGTAGAGCGTCTTGTTGCCCTGCTTGTACGTATTGACGAGCTGACGCTCGCCGCGGGTGCAATTCTTCGGGCAAGGATTCACATTGACTTCGGGATCCTCCACGCGCGTTGTCCAGAAGGTGCCGCAGTTCGGTCCGCGTTTGCTGGCGGTCACATCCGCGCCCGGCGCCGGTGCGCCGGGGGTCGGTGCGCCCCGCGCCATCGGCCCTTCCTTGCGTCGTGGCGGAAGGCCAACGCCTTGGCCACCGGGTCCCGCACTTGGTCTTTTAGACGGCGCGCCGGGTTTCTCCGCGCCCTGCACGGTACGACGCTCGATATCCAGGTCTTCAAATTCGTCTTCGTCGCCGGAACTGACCGACCCACCACCTGCTTTCCTGCCGACGTACAACTCATCCTCGGTCTGCGGCGTCTCTTCGCCGGGTTGCACCTCGCGCGGCGGGAGGCCGGATGGCAGCGGCGTGGCTCCGGTACGCGGGGTGGTATTCGTCGAGAGCGGCTGCGGACTGGTGCTTCCTCCCGGCGGCGCGATATGTGGCAGGGGCGCGCCGGGGTTGACCGTGTCGTCGTGCGACATGCCGGTCTCGCCGGCGTATGTGGCCGTTGGCGCGGCCAGCAAGAGAACACTGACAACGGCATGCGCAACGATCCTGTTCATACGCTCCTCCCCTCGTTATTTCACCGGCGGGCGCCGGCGTTTCATGACGCGCGCGGCGTCAGAGCCCGAGTTCCTCTTCGAGCGATTTCTGGTCCTTCTTGAACTGGCCCTGGCGCTTGGTCTCGGCCTTCTCCTTTTCCGCCTCGTGGGACTCCTCCAGTTTCGAGGCCTTGTCGCCGAGTCCGGCAAGATTGTAATAATCTGCCGCGATTTGCTTTTCGCCCTTCTTCAGGTGGGCGTCTCCCAGGCGGCGCGCCTTGTCCTTGACCTTCTGGGCCCGCTTCTCCCTGAAGTCGTCAATCGGGAACGAGTAATAAGAGATCGCGAGCTCAAGCGATTTCCGGGAGTCGTCCGCCAGCAGGGTGTCGCCGCGCTTCACCGCCCGATCGTTCGCGCGATTCTCCTGTCCGAAGAGACCAAGCCAGTCTCTCGCCTTGTTTAGCTCGGCGAGCGTATTGCCCTTCGCTGCCACGGATGTTTTGCGCGCGTTAAAAATTTTGTCCTCGTCGGCCAGGAATTTCTCGCCATTTTTCGTCGCGATGGCGCGAAGCTTGTCGAGATGGCCGGGGATCGCATTGACGCGCGCATCGCGGTCGGCATCCATCGCCTCGGCGGTACTCCTGCTCAGGTATTTCTGCGTGTTGCGGAAGTAGTTGACGCCGGTGCGCACGGTCTCGAAATCGCCGGGCTTCGCCGTGGCGATTTTCATCTGCACCCGGTCCGCGGCGATTCCATGGTAGTACTCGCTGAAGTACTTGTAGGCCTCGGTGAAGAGTCCCTTGCTCTCGGCCTGCTCGCCCAGCTTGAGGCTCGTTTTCCTGAGAACCGCCAATTTAGCTGCCTCCATGCGCCCAATCTCCTGCTTGTTATTGCTGGCGCAGTCGGGGACGAGGTTCTTGGCGGCATCGAAGGCCGCTTTTGTCCTCCCGGCCTTGTCGTGCGCAAGCATGTCCTCGTAAGTCTTCTTCGCCGCAATTTTCAATTTCACATGTTTCGGGTCGTGACAGTCCACCCCGAATTCGGCGAATACCGGCCTCACCAGCGTGGCGGACGCGAGCGCTATCGCCACGATAAAAGCATTTTTCATCATCGCATTCATGATCGTTCCCCACCTACTTCAGAAGATCAACAGCGTCTTTCCAGCCGAAGCCACTCTTCTTGCCCTTCTCTTTCGGTTGTTTGTTGTCATCCTTGTCGTCATCGCCCATCATCATCTTGCCGATACCACCCATGCCCATATCCATTTTGGTGTAATCGGAAGGGATCTCGAACAGCGAAGAATCCTGCTTGCCAACCTTGAGGTTCTTGAGCTCGCTCTTGATGCGCTCCTTGCTCTTCTTGTCCACGGCAATGGCGTCCATCTTCACCACGATTCCTTCCTTCGTCCGCCACCCGAACCCGCCCAGCTTGTCCCCCTTGGGACCGGTCATGATCATCTTGCTCTTGGTGGTTTTCACGCCATTGACCGTCTCCGGCCCGACCGTGGTCGTTTCCATCTTGTAGCTGCTCAGATCATCCTTGCGGCCCCCCTTGGACATCTTCATCTCCATGTACGTTTTGTCTTCGGGTTGCAGCATCCACATGACCTTCTTGTCGTGGCGCATGATCGTGATCATCTTCTCGCCCTGCTGCACGGATTCGCGCCGTTCCTTGCCGGGCGCGGAGTAGACCTTCCCCTCCATCGTCCCTTCGGCCGTCTCCATGTAGGAGTCGGCCGAGTACTCAACCTTGGGTCCTTCCGCCGCGGCGGCGACACTGCCCGCCATGAACAGGCCGGCCACAAACATCAATGTTTTTGTGCGCATAGCTCCTCCTTAGGTGATTGGTTTGCCTTGAAAAGCAGCAGACGCGGGAAATCATCATCCAATTTGAAGGAAATTGCCAGCGACAGATATTCCAGGGGAGATGGGGAAGGGAAAAAAGAAAGGCCCCGTTGCCGGGGCCTTTCGATTTACCGCGTATGCCGGAACGGCAATTACATATCCATCCCGCCCATGCCACCCATTCCGCCCATCCCGCCCATGCCACCACCGCCATGAGATTCTTCCTTCGGCGATTCGGCGACCATGGCTTCGGTCGTGATCATGAGGGCGGCGACGGAGGCCGCGTTTTGCAGCGCGGTACGCGTCACCTTGGTCGGGTCGAGGATACCCATCTTCAGCATATCGCCGTACTCGTCGGTCGCGGCGTTATAACCGTAGTTGGTCTCCTTGCTCTCGGCGACCTTGTGGTACACCACCGAACCTTCGATACCGCCGTTTTCCACGATCTGGCGCAACGGTTCCTGCATCGCGCGGATCGCGATCTGGATACCGACGTCCTGGTCATGGTTGTCACCCTTGAGCCCCTTGATTGCCGTGACGGCACGCACCAGAGCCACACCACCGCCCGGGACAATACCTTCTTCCACCGCGGCACGGGTCGCGTGCAGCGCGTCTTCCACGCGCGCCTTCTTCTCTTTCATTTCCATTTCGGTCGCGGCGCCGACTTTGATCACGGCCACACCGCCGGCCAACTTGGCCATGCGTTCCTGCAGCTTTTCCTTGTCGTAATCGGAGCTGGCCTCTTCGATCTGGGCCTTGATCTGCTTGATGCGCCCTTCGATGTCCACCTTTTTGCCGGCGCCATCGATGATCGTGGTGTTTTCCTTGTCCACCACCACGCGCTTGGCGGAACCGAGCAGGCTAACGTCAGCTTTCTCGAGACTCATGCCGAGCTCCTCGGAGATCACCGTGCCCGCCGTCAGGATAGCGACATCCTGCAGCATGGCCTTGCGGCGATCGCCAAAGCCCGGGGCCTTCACGGCGCAGACCTTGAGGATGCCGCGAATGTTGTTGACCACCAGGGTCGCGAGCGCTTCGCCCTCGACGTCCTCGGAAACGATCAGCAACGGACGGCCCTGTTTGGCCACGCCTTCCAGGATCGGCAGCATTTCGCGGATGTTGGAGATTTTCTTGTCGTAAATCAGGATTGACGGATTCTCGAGCTCGGCGCTCATCGTCTCCTGCTTGTTGATGAAGTACGGCGACAGATAACCGCGGTCGAATTGCATGCCTTCCACGGTATCCAGTTCGTTATCGAGACCGGAACCTTCCTCAACCGTGATCACGCCTTCCTTGCCGACTTTGGCCATGGCATCGGCGATGATCTTGCCGATGGATTCATCGGCATTGGCGGAGATGGTGCCCACCTGGGCGATTTCCTTGGGGTCGGAACAGGGCTTGGAGATTTTCTTCAGCGCCGCGACCGCCGCGGTGACGGCCTTGTCGATACCGCGCTTCAGGTCCATCGGGTTCATGCCCGCGGCCACCGACTTCAGGCCCTCGCGCAGCATCGCCTGTGCCAGCACGGTAGCAGTGGTGGTGCCGTCGCCGGCCACGTCGGAAGTCTTGGAAGCGACTTCCTTCACCATCTGCGCGCCCATGTTTTCGTATCTGTCTTTAAGCTCGATTTCCTTGGCGACGCTGACGCCGTCCTTGGTCACCGTCGGGGCGCCGAAGGATTTTTCCAGCACCACGTTGCGGCCCTTGGGACCGAGGGTAATTTTCACCGCGTCGGCCAGGATGTTTACGCCGCGCAGCATGCGCGTGCGGGCGGGATCGCCGAATATAACGTCTTTAGCAGCCATAGTTTCCTCTCTTCAAAATTCGTTTGGGTTGATTACTTCTCGACCACGCCCATGATGTCTTCTTCACGCATCACGAGCAGTTCTTCGTTGCCGATCTTGACCTCGGTGCCGGAATACTTGCCGAAGAGGATCTTGTCTCCGACCTTGACGTCCAGCGGACGCAGCTTGCCGTCCTCAAGAATCTTGCCATGACCCACGGCGACAACTTCGCCCTGGATCGGTTTTTCTTTGGCGCTGTCGGGGATGACGATACCGCCGGGCGACTTACGCTCTTCTTCGAGACGTCGCACGATCACGCGGTCGTGCAGCGGACGGATTTTCACGGATGGTTCTCCTTTGCTAGCGGCTTGTACACTCATGTTGTGCTCCTTTAGTGATCTTTCCAGTACGGCTTGGGATACATAAAAACCCTTAAAATCCGGGTGCCGGGGATATTAGCACTCGGCTCAAGAGAGTGCTAATGATAATCGGCGAGGTTTTCTTGTCAACCGGGGGGAAGAAATCAGTCTTCCCGGCGGGATTTCCCCTCCAAGGGGGTGCTTCCGGGCTTGTCCGTCCCGGGTGTCCCGTGAGAATGGTGGGTAACGCTGCCCACCAGACGGGCACGGCCCAGGTAAAACCGGATGATCCCGCGTCGCAGGGGAGGGATCAGCAGGACAAAGGCGGCCAAGTCAGTCACAAATCCCGGGATCAGCAGCAGCACTCCGGCCGCCAGCAAGGCCAGTCCTTCCAGCATGCCCAGGGCGGGTGACTCGCCCTGGGCAATCATGGCTTGGACCCGGGTGGCGGCGGCGAAGCCTTGTGTACGAACCAGCCAGATGCCGAATACGGCGCTGGCGAGCACCAGCAGCAGGGTCGCGCCTACGCCGATCAGCGAACCGACCTGAACAAATACCGCGATCTCGGCCACCGGTATCGCCAGCAACAACAGAAAAAGCATCAGGCCGTATCCTTCACTGTCAAAACCGCAGCATAACCCGGTTAGCTGCCACCTCGCATCCGGGGCGCATTCAACGCGCTTTCGCTACAATGAATAAATCGGAATCCCGCGCCGTCATGAAGGCGGGCAATGGAACGCCAACCTGATGAAACGGCACAAATACCAACTGGTCCTCACAACCTGTCCCGATACCGAGGCGGCGGAACGCGTTGCCCAGGCTCTGGTGACGGAACGACTCGCCGCTTGCGTCAACATACTACCCATCGCCAAATCGATTTACTTGTGGAAAGGCAAAGTGGAATCGGCGACCGAGCAATTACTAATCATCAAATCCATGGCGCGCGCGTTTCGCTCCATCCAGAAACGCATTCTGGAGCTGCACCCCTATGAACTTCCCGAGGTGATCGCGGTCCCTATTGCCGACGGCCTCCCTGACTATCTCGCCTGGATTCGCAACCCGGATAAAACATAATGATGAAATCCCTCCTTGCCTTGCTGTTCCTGCTGTTGTCTCCAGCGCATGCTGCCGCGCCCGACGAGGAACTGCTCGAGGGCGACCAGGCCTTCCGCCTGACCACGCGCACACTCAACGCCACCACGCTCGAAGCCAGCTGGAAAATTGCCCCCGGCTACTACATGTACCGGGACAAATTCAAGTTCGAAACACTGGACGGCACCCAGCTGAAGAACCCGGTTTTCCCGCGCGGCAAGAAAAAACAGGATCCGTTGTTCGGCGAAGTCGAAACTTACACCAAGGCTGTCAAGATTCGCCTGCCGTTCACACGCGCCGAGGGCACCAACACGGCACGCCTGCGCATCACCTCGCAGGGATGCAATGAACCGGTGGGTGTGTGCTACCCGCCCATCATCAAGGAAGTCGATTTCAAACTACCGCCGGGCAAGACGAAGCCCGTCTCCTCCACCACACCGGCCACAGTAATAACCGACAAAATTTCATCGCTCAAAGATCTCACTCGCCGTCTGGCGCCCATAGGCGGCGAACAGGAACCGGTGGATCCGGAGCAGGCCTTCCAGGTCAGCGTCATGGCACACGACAACGCGACACTGCTGGCGCGCATCGACATCGACGAATGCTGTTATCTCTACCGTGACAAAACCAAATTCGAATTGGTGACGGCCGATGGTGCACCGATTTCCGATGTGCGTCTTGGCAACATCACCCTGCCGCCGGGCAAAACCAAAAATGACGAGTTCATCGGCAAGACCGAAGTTTACGAAAAAGACTTTGAGGTCACCCTTCCGGTTACAGGTCTCGGCGCCGTTGACCGGAACATGCAACTCAAGCTGACCTACCAGGGCTGCTCCGAAAAAGGTGTTGCCATCTGTTACCCGCCGACAACCAAAACCTACGATGTGCAATTTCGTGGCGGCGTGTTGAGCGTGGCAGGCACCTCGATCCTGTCGCATTCAATACCCGGCAACGCGGACTCACGCGACATGAGCAAATTCGTTATCGCTGTGCTGGCGGCCTTTGGCGCGGGTCTGCTGCTCACCTTCACTCCCTGTGTGCTGCCCATGGTGCCGATCCTGTCGGGCATCATCGTGGGCACCGAAGGTACACAGATCACCAAGCTACGCGGCGGGCTGCTCTCGTATACCTACGTGCTCGGCACCGCGCTCACCTACGCCGTCGCCGGCGGCGTCGCCGGCGCCACCGGGGATCAGCTACAGGCTTACTTCCAGACCCCCTCGGCCATCGGTATCTTCGCCGGCCTCCTGGTGCTGCTCTCGCTGTCCATGTTCGGATTCTATCAACTGCAAGTGCCCTCCTCGATCCAGTCACTGCTGCACCATCACTCAGCGCGCATGCATGGCCACGTCAAACAATGGTTCGGCGGCGAACTGATCGGGGCGTTCATCCTCGGCCTGATCTCGGCGCTCATCATCGGCGCCTGCGTGTCACCAATACTGGTCTCGGTGCTCGGCGCGGCGATCGCCGCAAAAGATCCGTTGCTCGGTGCCAGCATCATGTTCTCGCTGGCACACGGACAGGGCGCGATCCTGGTGGCGCTCGGCATTGGCGCCGGATTCCTGCTGCCCAAGCTGGGCAAGTGGATGGATAGCGTGAAGCATTTCTTCGGCGCGCTGTTGATCGCGGTCGCCATCTACCTGCTGGGTTACCTGCCGCAGGTACCGGTGCTGTTCCTGTGGGCGGCCTTCTTCATCGTCTCCGGCGTCTATCTCGGTGCCACCCAGAGCCTGCCCGAGCACGCGAGCGGCTGGCGTTACCTCTGGAAAGGCTCAGGCACCTTCCTGCTGATCTGGGGCATACTGGCGTTCCTTGGCGGTTTCGCCGGGAATCGCGACGTCCTCAATCCACTGCCGCTATCCTCGTTTTCCTCCGGCGTGATGCCGGGTGCTTCGGCCCCCGCGGAGGAGCATTTGTTCGTCCGGGTCAGCAATCTGAGCGACCTCGAAAGCCGGCTGGCAGCCGCCAAAACTGCGGGCAAGCCGGTGATCGTGGATTACTACGCCGACTGGTGCACCGACTGCCTGCGCATGGAAAAGGCCACCTTTGCCGACCCGCGCGTGCGTGCGGAATTGCGCCAGCGTTTTGTGATGCTGCAGATTGATGTGACCGACCCGAACCACCCGGACGGAAAGGCGATCAAGCAACGCTTTGGTGTTTACGGACCGCCGGCCATGCTATTCTTTTCCGCCAATGGACAAGAGCGCCGGGAACTCCGCACTTATGGCTTCCGCAACGTGGATGAATTTTTTGCCCTGTTGCGCCAAGTCTGACCGCGGGCATTCTGCCTGACGGATGTCACCCACTTTTAAAAATTTCCTGCTGCTGATTCTGGCGGTACTGGCGTTGGTGGGCGGCTATTGGGCGGCCCAATCCTTGCGCTCGGAAAAGGAGGTCACCACCACGCTATCCTACGGTGGCGGCGAGATGATTAATTTCACCCTGCCCGAACTCGATGGAAGAAAACACTCCCTCGATGAATGGCGCGGCAAGGTCATTGTGCTGAACTTCTGGGCCACCTGGTGCCCGCCGTGCCGTGAGGAAATTCCCTTGCTGGTCGAACTTCAGAAAAAGCATGGGGCGGACGGTCTGCAGATACTTGGAGTGGCTATCGACAACAAGACGGCAGTGATGCTGTACAGCCGGTCCGCCGGCATTAATTACCCTGTCCTGATGGGCGCCGATGATACCCTCGATCTGGTCGCCCGCTACGGGAACAGCTCCGGCGCCCTGCCGTTTACTGTTATCATCGACCGCAGCGGCTCGATCGCCGTGCGTAAACTGGGTCCGTTCAACAAGAACGAACTCGAAAGCCTGATAGAGCCGTTGATTGGCGCGGTCAAGACAGAAAAACTCCAAACTTCCTAGATATTATCCGCAATCTTAGGGCTAATTTGGCCTAACTTCGTCTATCGTGTATTATTACCCCCATGGCTGGACAAAAAGCATTTTCACATGCACAATGTGAAAATGATGGAGATAACGACAAATAACAGCAGTAACACGGAAATTAAATGCAATTTGGCACAGTTCCTCCCGCCAAATTCCGGAATTCCTTTAATGACTCTAATAGAACATGGCTGAAATCCTGGTACTGAACGGCCCCAATCTCAATCTGCTGGGATCAAGGGAACCGGAACATTACGGCACCACCACGCTGGAGACCATCAATCAACGACTGGCCAAGCTGGGCGAGCACGCCGGACATCGCCTGAGTTTTTACCAGAGCAACGCGGAGCATGAGCTGGTCGAGCGGGTGCAGCAGGCGATGAAAGACAAGGTGGCGTTTGTGCTGCTAAACCCGGCGGCGTTCACCCATACCAGCGTGGCACTGCGCGACGCGCTGGCGGCAGCACATATCCCGTTTATCGAGGTGCATCTGTCCAACGTGCACGCACGCGAGCAGTTCCGCAAACACTCGTATTTTTCCGATCTCGCCGTCGGCGTGATCAGCGGCCTCGGTGCCCAAGGCTACGAACTGGCGCTGTCCGCCGCCATTGAACGATTAAAAAAATAGGGAAGACGCATGGATATACGTAAAGTCAAAAAGCTCATCGAGATGCTGGAGGAATCGAGCCTCGCCGAGATCGAAATTCGCGAAGGCGAGGAGGCTATCCGCATTAGCCGGAGTCCCACGGGTAGCCCGGTCGTGCACATGACGCCGGCACACGTGGCGCCCGCGCATCCCGCTCCCGCATTGGCTCCGGCAGCTGCCATTGCCCCTGCGGCCCCGGCAGGTCACGCCGTCGCCTCGCCCATGGTCGGCACCTTCTACCGCTCTTCCACACCCGGCGCCCCGTCCTTTGTCGATATCGGCAGCCAGGTCAATGTCGGTGACACCCTGTGCATCATCGAGGCCATGAAGATGATGAACGAGATCGAGTCCGACAAGGCCGGTGTCGTCAAGGCCATCCTCAAGGAAAACGGCCAGCCGGTGGAATACGGCGAGGCCCTGTTCATCATCGAGTAAGCCATGATCGAGAAAGTGGTTATCGCCAACCGCGGCGAGATCGCGCTGCGTATACAGCGCGCCTGCCGCGCCCTCGGCATTCGCACCGTGGCCCTGTACTCCACGGCCGACCGTGAGGCCAAGTACGTCAAGCTCGCGGACGAGTCGGTGTGTATCGGGCCGCCGCGTGCGGCCGACAGTTACCTGAATATCCCGGCCGTCATCAGCGCCGCCGAAGTCACCGACGCCCAGGCGATCCATCCCGGCTACGGCTTTCTCTCGGAGAACGCCGATTTCGCCGAACGCGTGGAACAGAGCGGCTTCATCTTCATCGGCCCGCGCGCCGAAACCATCCGCCTGATGGGCGACAAAATCTCCGCCATCCGGGCCATGAAAAAGGCCGGCGTGCCCTGCGTACCCGGTTCCGATGGGCCGGTCACTGGCAGCGACAAGGAAATTCACCGGATGGCCGCGGACATTGGCTACCCGGTGCTGATCAAGGCCTCCGCCGGTGGTGGTGGCAAGGGCATGCGCGTGGTGCATACCGAGGCCGCGCTACTCAATGCCTTGACGCTCACCAAATCCGAAGCCAAGGCCGCCTTCAGCAACGACACGGTCTACATGGAGAAGTACCTCGATAACCCGCGCCACATCGAATTCCAGGTGCTGGCCGACACCCACGGCCACGCGATCCACCTGGGCGAACGCGACTGCTCGATGCAGCGCCGTCACCAGAAAGTGGTGGAAGAAAGCCCGGCGCCGGGCCTCCCCGAAAAACTGCGGCACAAAATGGGCGAGCGCTGTGCCGAGGCCTGTCGCAAGATCCACTACCGCGGTGCCGGCACCTTCGAGTTCCTGTACCAGAATGGCGAGTTCTATTTCATCGAAATGAACACGCGCGTCCAGGTTGAACACCCGGTCACGGAAATGGTTACGGGCGTGGACATCGTGCGCGAGCAGTTGCGCATCGCGGCCGGCGAGAAACTGGCCTACCGTCAGAAAGATATAATCTGGCGCGGGCACGCCATCGAATGCCGCATCAATGCCGAAGACCCGAAGAATTTCATCCCCTCACCGGGGCGCATCACCGGCTGGCACGCGCCAGGCGGGCCCGGCATTCGCGTGGACTCACACGCGTACACCAATTACTTCGTGCCACCGTTCTATGACTCCATGATTGGCAAGCTCATCGCCTTCGGTGACACGCGCGAGATAGCGCTGGCGCGGATGCGCATCGCCCTGTCCGAGATGGTCGTGGAAGGCATCAAGACCAACATTCACTTGCACCAGGACATCATGAACGACGCCGCCTTCATCCGTGGCGGCGTGAATATCCACTACCTGCAAAAAAAGCTAGGTCTCTGAACCCAGATCGGGCAAGGTTGTATGAGTTTCTATGACACCGTTCCATGCCTTGGCTGAAACTGAAGCTGAACGTCGCTAAAACTCACGCCCAACCACTCGTGGAAGCGCTGGAGGAATGGGGCGCGATTTCGGTGACACTCGAGGATGCTGCCGATCAGCCGATCTTCGAAACCCATTGGGACAAGAATCCGCTGTGGTCGCAGGTCAAGGTCACCGGACTGTTCCCGGAATATACCAACACTGAAGACACTCTCGCGCGTGTGCGCGAGCTGATGGGCGTCGCGGAAACGCCGCCACACGAAATCGACCTGCTCGGCGACGAGGACTGGGCGCACTCTTGGATGGCGCATTACAAGCCGCTGCAGGTTGGACATAATCTGTGGGTGGTGCCGAGCTGGTGCGAAGCGCCCGAACCCTCAGCGATCAATATCATCCTCGATCCGGGGCTGGCCTTCGGCACCGGCGATCACCCCACTACTTCGCTATGCCTCGAATGGCTTTCGGAACAAACGCTGGCGGGCAAAACTTTGCTCGACTACGGCTGTGGCTCGGGAATTCTTTCCATTGCCGCGCTCAAACTTGGCGCACATGAAACTTATGCCGTGGACATCGACGCGCAGGCGCTCGAAGTTACGCGCCGCAACGCTACACACAACGGGATTCACCATGGAATGCAAGTCATGCTCCCGTCCGAGCTGCCACAAAATTTCCAGGCCGATATCGTGATTGCCAATATTCTTTTCGGCACGCTGATCGAACTGGCGCCGGAGATCAAAGCGCGCGTGCGGCCGGGCGGGTGGCTGGTGCTGTCGGGCCTGCTTGGGGACGATCAGGCCACGGAAGTGCGGCCGCATTACGAACCGCCGTTTGATTTCACGCGCCGTGAAAAACAAAAATGGTTCTTGCTGGCCGGGCGCAAACAGGCTGAAGTCGGCTAAGCTCATAAAATGTACACCCAGTGCCCCGCCTGCCTCACGACCTTCAAGGTCACGCCTGCGCAGCTTGAAGTGCATGGCGGCATGGTGCGCTGCGGCATCTGCTCCGCGGTCTTTCATGCCGAGCAACGGCTGTTGCAAGAAAAGCCCAATTCCAATCAGGCAGAAGCCGTACTGTCTCAAGAACCCGAGGCGACAAAAAAAGATAAAAGCAGACGTTCTGGAAAAAGCAGGCGCCGCTCCGGGAGACGGCGCATCGACAAGCTCCGGACCATCGACGAAAAATTAGCCCAAGAGGCGGGCATTCCCATCGTCACCAAACAACCGCTGTTCGCCAAACCACGGCTGCGCTCCAGCTTCCTGCTCTGGGGATTCGGAAGCCTCACCTTGCTAATGCTGCTCGCGGGTCAGTTCGTGTATTTCTACCGCAATGAACTGGCCACCATCCCGACCTGGCGGCCCTATTTGGTGGATATCTGTCTTTATACGGGGTGTAAATTGCAACCGTTGCGGGACGTGGGGCGCATCGAGTTGCTTCAAACCAGCATCGCGCCGCATCCACAATATGAGAACGCCCTGCGCATACGCGCCACGCTGGTCAATCGCGCTGCGTTCCGCCAGGACTACCCGTGGATGGAAGTAAGTCTCACCAGCAACGCCGGGAATGTCATCGCGCGCCGGACTTTTTCGCCTATTCAATATTCAGAGACACCTTTGGAGGGCGTGTTGACGCCAAACGTGGTCGCCACCGCACTATTGGATGTCATTAATCCCGAGGGAAAAGCCGTCGGCTACGAAATCCGCTTGGTCACACACTGAAACAGGGCGCTCCACACCAATATGTATATTCATTTCACCGTTCATCGCGTGCCCTCTTCCCTGCGCTTGGAGTTTTTGGTTAAGATTGCCGCCCTTTCGCGACGTAACCAGGTAGAGAAAACCGATCATGAGAATCGGACCGTACAAACTGAAAAATAATCTGTTCCTCGCGCCCATGGCCGGAGTCACCGACAGGCCCTTCCGCAGCCTGTGCCGCCGGCTTGGCGCCGGCATGGCCGCCTCGGAAATGGTGTCGTCGAATTCCCTGCTGTGGGGCAGCAAAAAGACCCTGCGCCGTGCCGATCACACCGGCGAGGAAGACCCGCGCGCCGTGCAAATCGTTGGCAGCGATCCCGCGATGATGGCACAGGCCGCGCGTTACAACGTGGATAACGGCGCGCAAATCATCGACATCAATATGGGCTGCCCGGCGAAGAAAATTTGCAATGTGTACGCCGGCTCGGCGCTGATGCAGAACGAAAAACTCGTCGCTGATATTCTCGATGCCGTCGTGAAAAGCGTCGATGTTCCGGTAACACTCAAGATCCGCACCGGTTGGGACAGCGCTAACAGGAATGGCGCGGCCATCGCGCGCGTCGCCGAAGATAACGGTATCCAGGCGCTTGCCATACACGGGCGCACGCGCGCCGACGCCTTCCAGGGCGAGGCCGAATACGACACCATCGCCGCCATCAAGTCGGTGGTGCGAATACCAATTATTGCCAACGGCGACATCAGCACACCCGAAAAAGCCGCCTTCGTGCTTGCCCGCACGGGCGCCGACGGCCTCATGATCGGTCGTGCCGCCCAGGGCAATCCCTGGATCTTCCGGGAAATCGAACATTATTTGATGACGGGCGAGAGACTCGCGCCGCCGCCGGTCACCGAGGTGCGCGACACGCTGCTGGATCATCTCGAAACCCTGTACGCGTTCTACGGCGAATACAGCGGTGTGCGTATGGCGCGCAAGCACATCTCCTGGTACAGCAAGGGTCTGCGCGATGGCGCCGCCTTTCGCCACCGCGTCAACCAGGTAGAGACGCGCGAAGCGCAGCTCGCGATGGTGCGGGAGTTCTTTGACCGCCATGCGGAATCGATGGAGCTCGCGGCATGACCAAAGACCGCAAGGCACCGCTGGCCCCCTGCGTAAAGCAATCGCTTGAACGCTACTTTAACGACCTCAACGGTGAGAAAACCTCGGGCATCTACGACATGGTCATCGCCGAGGTAGAACGGCCGCTGCTCGAAATCGTCATGCGCCACGTCAAAAGCAACCAGAGCAAGGCAGCCGCCATGCTCGGCATCAACCGCAATACCCTGCGTAAAAAACTCAAGCGGCACAAGCTCGACTGAATCCCGCGATTGCGGACACGGGCGGCGGAACTTAAAATACGCCCTTTCCAACTTCTGTCTTCTCCGTCCCGCGCTTTCTTATGACGACCATCCGGCGTGCGCTGATCAGCGTTTCCGACAAGACCGGCGTGGTCGAATTCGCGCGCACGCTGAAAAACCATAATATCGAAATTCTGTCCACCGGCGGCACCGCCAAACTGCTGGCCGACAACGGCGTGCCAGTGATGGAAGTCTCGGATTACACCGGCTTCCCAGAAATGCTCGACGGGCGCATCAAGACACTGCACCCGAAGATTCACGGCGGCATCCTCGGGCGGCGTGACCTGGATAGCCATGCGAAGACCATGCGAGATCACAACATCCCGCCCATCGATCTGGTCGTGGTCAACCTGTACCCCTTCGAGGAAACCGTCGCGCGCAAGAATTGCACGCTGGCTGACGCGATTGAAAACATCGACATCGGCGGCCCGACGCTGCTGCGCGCGGCGGCCAAGAACCACGGCGCGGTGACCGTCATCGTGGACGCCACCGATTACAATCTGGTCGTCGAGGAAATGAAGACCCGGAAAGGGTCCGTGAGCGACGCCACCCGGTTTCATCTCGCGACCAAGGCCTTCGCGCACACGGCCGCCTACGACGGGGCCATCGCGAATTACCTCGGGCGTGAACAACCGGGCAGCGCGCGCGCCGATTTTCCGAGCACTTTCAGTGCGCAATTCATTCACGCCATGGCGATGCGCTACGGCGAAAACCCGCACCAGAAAGCGGCGTTCTATGTGGAGCGACGTCCGACCGAGGCCTGCGTCGCCACGGCACGGCTGCTGCAAGGCAAAGAGCTGTCCTTCAACAACATCGCCGATGCCGATGCGGCGCTGGAATGCGTGAAGTCTTTTGAGGAAACCGCTTGCGTCATCGTCAAGCACGCCAATCCCTGCGGCGTCGCCATCGCCGATACCGTGCTCGACGCTTACAAGCATGCCTATGTCACCGACCCGACCTCGGCCTTCGGCGGCATTATTGCCTTTAATCGCCCGCTGGACGCGCCCACGGCCAAGGCCATCCTCGAGCGCCAGTTTGTGGAGGTTATCGTCGCGCCTTCAGTCCATGACGACGCCAAACCCATTCTCGCAGGCAAGCCCAATGTGCGCGTGCTCGAAACCGGCGCTTGGGGCGCCGCGCGCCCGCCGCAACTGGACTACCGGCGTGTCACTGGTGGTCTGCTGGTTCAAGATGCCGACCACGGACAGATCACGGAAAAGGAACTCAAGGTCGTCACCCGGCGCAAGCCGAACCCACAGGAGCTGAGTGACCTGCTGTTCGCCTGGAAAGTAGTCAAGTACGTCAAGTCCAATGCCATCGTGTACTGCAAGGAGGGTCGCACCATCGGCGTGGGCGCCGGCCAGATGAGCCGCGTCTACAGTGCGCGCATCGCTTCGATCAAGGCCACTGATGCCGGCCTGGAAGTGCGTGGCTGCGTCATGGCTTCGGACGCGTTCTTCCCCTTTCGTGACGGGCTCGATCAGGCCGCCGAAGTCGGTGTCAGTGCCGTCATCCAGCCGGGCGGTTCGATGCGTGACAAGGAGGTTATCGAGGCTGCTGACCAGCATGGCATCGCCATGGTCTTCACCGGCATGCGCCACTTCCGCCACTGAACGATGAAAATCGCGCTCGCCGAGAACGAGGCCGACATCGCGCGCTGCTACCCGGTCATGGTCGAGTTGCGACCGCATCTCAAAGCTGCTGACTTTCCGGCGCGGGTACGAAAACAGCAGGCTACGGGCTTCCATCTGGCCTATCTGGAAGAGGCGGGAGCGGTGTGCGCCGTGACCGGGTTCCGCTATCTCGAAACGCTGGCTTGGGGCAAGATTCTCTACGTGGACGATCTGGTCGCGGCGGAGGCCATGCGCTCACGCGGGCATGGTGGCCAGCTTTTGGACTGGCTGGTAGCACAGGCGAAACAGAATCATTGCGATGAATTTCATCTCGATTCCGGCGTGCAGCGCTTCGGTGCCCATCGTTTCTATCTCGCACATCGCCTGGACATCACCTGCCATCACTTTGCGCTGAAACTTAAATGAAACTGAAAGTCCTCGTCATTGGCGGCGGCGGACGCGAGCACGCGCTGGCGTGGAAAATCGCACAGTCGCCCAAGGTCGAAAAAGTCTTTGTCGCGCCCGGCAACGCTGGCACCGCGCGCGAGGCCCAATGCGAGAATGTTGCCATCGCCGCGGAGGACGTGGACGGTCTGCTCAACTACGCACAGCAAAACAAAATCGATCTCACCGTCGTCGGTCCCGAGGCGCCGCTGGTGCTCGGAGTAGTGGACCGTTTTCGCTCCGCGGGGCTGCGCTGCTTTGGCCCGACCCAGGCCGCCGCCCAACTCGAAGGCTCGAAGGCCTTTACCAAGGATTTTCTCGCGCGTCACAAAATTCCGACCGCCGCCTACGGCAACTTCACGGAAGTCGCTGCGGCCGAGGCCTACATCAAGAAGGTTGGCGCCCCTATCGTGGTCAAGGCCGATGGCCTCGCCGCCGGCAAGGGTGTGATTATCGCGCAGACCACGGATGAGGCCATGGCGGCGGTGCGCGACATGCTCGCGGGCAACGCCTTCGGCGATGCCGGGCACCGCGTGGTGGTCGAGGAATTTCTCACTGGTGAAGAGGCGAGTTTTATTGTCATGGTGGATGGTGAACACATCCTGCCACTGGCTACCTCGCAGGATCACAAACGCGTCGGTGACGGCGACACCGGCCCCAACACCGGCGGCATGGGGGCATATTCACCGGCGCCCGTGGTCACGCCTGCCATGCACCAGCGCATCATGCGCGAGGTGATCGAACCGACCGTGCGCGGGATGAGCCAGGAACAACACCCTTACACCGGATTTCTCTACGCCGGCGTCATGATCGGCCTCGACGGCACGCCCAAAGTACTCGAATACAACTGCCGCTTCGGCGATCCGGAAACCCAGCCGATCATGCTGCGCCTCAAGTCGGACTTTATCGAACTCATCGAGGCCGCTCTCGACGGCAAGCTCGACCGGGTCGAGGCCCAATGGGACAGCCGCGCCGCGCTCGGCGTGGTCATGGCCGCCGGCGGTTACCCCGGCACGTACCACAAGGGCGACGTCATCACCGGCCTGCCGGACGAATCTATTACCGATCGCGACGCACAGGGACGAGCAAGTGTCGCGGGAGGCAGGATGCCGGGAGCGACCAAGGTGTTCCACGCCGGGACGGCGCTGAAGGACAACTCTGTGGTGACCAGCGGCGGGCGCGTGCTCTGCGTCACCGCGCTCGGAGCCACTGTGGGCGCGGCTCAAAAGCGCGCCTATGAAGTCGTTAACCAGATTCAATGGTCCCAGGTGCAGTACCGCCACGACATCGGCTACCGTGCCATTGCACGCGAGCGCGCACCGTGATTTCCGGCGATGTCGCCCAGGCCGCGCGTACCATCCAGAAAGGCGGCGTGGTTGCCTACGCCACCGAGTATTGTTTCGGCCTCGGCTGCGACCCCATGAACCGTATGGCGGTGTTGCGGCTGCTGCGCCTAAAACGCCGGCCGGTGCAGAAGGGCCTGATTGTGCTCGCTGCCAATATGGAACAACTGGCGCCCTACGTGGATGACATTCCGCCTGCAGTCGCCGCCACTTGGCCCGGGCCACATACCTGGCTGCTGGAGCCTCGTAACGGTGTGCCCGGCTGGATCACCGGTGAACATTCTCGGCTGGCCGTGCGCGTGACCGCCCACGAGCAGGCGGCGGCCTTGTGCCGGGCCGCGGGCATGGCCATCGTCTCTACCAGCGCCAACCGTGGTGGTGGCAAACCCATACGCTCCGATCGTGAAGTCGCACGCCAGTTCAAGGACGAAGTGGATGTTATCCTGTCGGGACAGGTAGGCGATGCATCGTCACCCACGCCCATCCGAGACGCGGTGAGCGGCGTACTGGTGCGACCGGGTTAAATGCCATGACAACCATTGATGTCAATGCTGTCAAGAGCTACCTGCTTAAGTTGCAGGACAGTATCTGCGCCGCATTGGAACAGGAAGAGAAAAAACAAAAATTCCGCGAGGACACCTGGGACCGGCCCGAAGGTGGCGGCGGGCGATCACGGATGTTGGCAGACGGCGAAGTCTTTGAACAGGCCGGGGTGAATTTTTCGCATGTCCATGGAAAAAATCTGCCGCCTTCCGCTTCCGCGCACCGACCGGAACTGGCCGGGCGCTCGTTCCAAGCGCTCGGTGTGTCGCTGGTCATTCATCCACTCAATCCATATGTTCCGACTTCACATTGCAACGTGCGCTTTTTCAGCGCCGAGAAACCCGGGGCCGACCCCGTGTGGTGGTTCGGTGGCGGTTTTGACCTGACACCGTATTACGGTTTCGAGGAAGATGCGGCCCACTGGCACCGCACGGCCAAGGCCGCCTGTGATGCCTTCGGCCCGGATAATTACGCGCGCTTCAAGAAATGGTGCGATGAATATTTCTTCATCAAACACCGTAATGAGCCACGCGGGATCGGCGGCCTGTTCTTCGATGATTTCAGCGAAAAAAGCTTCGATCATGCCTTCGGTTTCATGCGCAGCGTGGGCGATCATTTCGTGCCTGCCTATCTCCCCATTGTGCAAAAACGCAAAGGCGCGCCCCATGGCGAGCGCGAACGGGATTTCCAGCTCTACCGGCGCGGGCGTTACGTCGAGTTCAATCTGGTTTACGATCGCGGTACGCTGTTCGGGCTGCAATCCGGCGGGCGCACCGAATCCATTCTGATGTCGCTGCCGCCGCTGGTGAAGTGGCGTTACGATTGGACCCCGCCGCCCGGCAGCCCGGAAGCGGAACTGTATGAAATTTTCCTCAAACCCCGCGATTGGCTCGCGACGGAGAACAAATGACCGATCTCGTGAAGCTCCCTGACCGGCAACCCACGCTGCGGCTGGTGCCCATGGTCAAGGATACGAATGCCGCCGGTGACGTCTTTGGCGGCTGGGTGATGTCGCAGGTGGACATCGCCGGATCAATCGCGGCCGTGCGCCGCGCCAAGGGCCGCGTGGTCACCGTGGCGGTCAACGCCTTCCATTTCGTCGCACCGGCTTTCGTGAACGACCTGGTCAGCTTTTACGCCACGGTAGTGAAAGTCGGCACCACCTCCATCACGGTCGATGTCGAGGTCTATGCCGAACGTGGCCTGCGTTCGCCGAATCCGGGCGAGGTGGTCAAGGTCACCGAGGCAGTGCTGACCTATGTGGCGGTAGACGGAAACAGAAAAAAACGCCCGGTGCCACCGGAATGACTTTCGCGGATGCGGGTAGACAGCACCTCGACCAACCACTAGTCTTTTCTCATGATCCATCGCGTCACTCTTTTCCTGACAATCCTCCTGTTGGCATTCGCCCCCGGCCTGCACGCCGCTCCCGTTGTGCTCATGATCCTGGAGCACACCGAGGATACCAAGGCGGTACAGACAAAAATTGAAGTGAAAAGCGGCGTGGTTGAATCGAAGGACAAGGGCAAGCCGCGCGAGAAGTGGATCATCCGCGCCGGCGAGTCCGTCTCATCCGAAACCCGCCCGGGTGAACGCGCGGTGAATTTCTACAAAACCACGGGCGGGGGCAGCACGCTGCTGTTCATCGTGAAGGCGCGCTACTACCCGAACGCCGATGGCAAGTGGGCGCCACATTTCCAGTTGAATGAGGAACCGCTGGTAATGCGTGGACCGGATGGCAAATGGAAGCCGCTCACCGTAATCCAGGGCGTGCCTAGCCTTATTGTGCAGACTGGGACTGCGCTGCCCAATGCCGAGGGTTACGCGGCCTCGCTCGAACTCGGCTTCACCACCGGTGCCATGCCCATCGACGCGTGGCTGGTACAGTAAGCCTCATTTTATCCTCTTTGCCATCTCCAGGAACGGCGTAATCAGGTCCATCGGCAGCGGGAAGACAATGGTGTTGCTTTTCTCGTTGGCCATGCCGGCCATGGTCTGCAGATAACGCAGCTGCAGGGCCGACGGGCTCTTGCTCAAAAGATCCCCAGCCTGGACCAGCTTTTCCGCCGCCTGCAGCTCGCCCTCAGCATGGATCACCTTGGCGCGTCGCGTGCGTTCGGCCTCGGCCTGCTGTGCGATGGCGCGCACCATGGTGGGATCGATGTCGATGTGTTTGATTTCCACGCTCGTGACCTTGATACCCCAGGCATCCGTGGCCGCGTCGAGAATTTTCTGAATGTCGGCATTAAGCTTGTCGCGCTCGGCCAGCATTTCGTCGAGCTCATGCTTGCCGAGCACCGAGCGCAGCGTGGTCTGAGCCAGTTGGCTGGTGGCGGAGTAGTAATCCTCCACCTGGATGATGACGCGCTGCGGGTCGAGCGCGCGGAAATATACCACCGCGTTGACCTTGACCGAAACGTTGTCGCGCGAAATCACGTCCTGCGGCGGCACGTCCATCACGATGATGCGTAAGTCTACCTTCACCATCGATTGAATTCCGGGGATGATGAGGATCAGGCCCGGTCCCTTGACCTTCCAGAAGCGCCCGAGCATGAACACCACGCCGCGTTCGTACTCGCGCAAAATGCGGAACGCCGAGAAAATCAGCAGGACGATGACGACCAGAATAAAACTCGATGAGATCAATTGCATTTATTTATCCTCCGGGTTGTACGGCTCCACCTTTAATACTAATCCTTCCAGTGCCAGCACCTTCACCTTCTGACCACGTTTAAGAGCGACGTTCGATTGCGCCTGCCACTGCTCGCTGTGCACACGCACACGGCCGGCTTCCTTGAAATTCTCCAGCGCCTCACCAATAGCCCCTATCATTTCCTCCCGGCCGCTGACCACGTCGCGCCGGCGTGCTTTGAGCGCCATCACGACAACGGCGAAGAAAAACACCGCGCTGACGACCGCGACGGAGGCGATCAATGGCCAGGCGATGGTGTACCCCTCGACGTCGGTGTCCATGAGGATGATCGAGCCCACAACGAAGGCGACCACGCCACCGATGCCGAGCGCACCGAAACTCGGCATGAAGGCCTCGGCCACCATGAAGGCGATGCCGAGAATGATCAAGCCGAGGCCGGCGAAATTGATGGGCAACACCTGAAATGCATACAGCGCCAGCAGCAGGCAGATGCCACCGACCACGCCCGGCAGCACGTAGCCGGGATTCCACAACTCGAAGAACAGGCCATAGATGCCGAGCAGCATCAGGATATAGGCCACGTTCGGGTCGGAGATAACCGCCAGCATCCTGTTGCGCCAGTCGGGTTCGTAGGCCTGCAGCTCCACTCCCTGAGTCTTCAGGGTGATGTCTCGGCCTTGAAGCTTGAGCTTGCGCCCGTCGAGTTTCTTGAGCAGGTCGGCGGTGTCGGCCGCAATCAGATCGGCCACGTTCTGCTTCACCGCTTCCTCGGCGGAAATGGAATCGGCCTCGCGCACCGCCTTTTCGGCCCACTCGACATTGCGTCCGCGCATTTGCGCCAGACCGCGGATGTAGGCAATGGCGTCATTCAACGCCTTTTCGTCCATGCCGGGCTTGCCGGCCTTGGCCGGGTTTTCTTTCTTGTCCTTCCCCTTCTTGTCAGCCGAATCCTGCTTGTCTTCCTTCTGCTGCTCCGGCGGTTTGGAACCCGCGCCCGGATCGGGCACGCCGCCGATGCGCACCGGCGTGGCGGCGCCGACGTTGGTCGCGGGCGCCATGGCGGCGATGTGGGAAGCCAGCAGGATGTAAGCGCCGGCGCTGGCGGCACGCGCACCCGAAGGGGAGACAAACGTAACGACCGGGACCGGCGAGGCGATAACGTCCTGGATGATCTTGCGCATGGCGGTATCGAGCCCGCCGGGCGTGTCCATGCGCAGGACCACGAGCACGGCGCCGGCGTCCTTGGCCTTTTCCAGGCCACGGTGGACATAGTCGCTGGTCGCCGGCCCGATGGCGCCGCCGATATTGAGCAGCACAACCTTGCCCGCCCCGGCGGTGTCGCCATGCAACACGAAACCGGGCCACAGCACCAGCAGACCAAAAAACACCATGCGCAAACGTTTCATGACGTGACACCATACCAGAGAAGCGCAGCTTGGGAGAAATCGCGACCAGCCGTGGCATTTGCCGGATGGCCGCCGGATACTTGAAAAAAGTAGCCCGGTATCCGTATGCTATTGACGGACAAACAAGTCGCCATGGCTTACCTTTCCAGAAAAACAACCCGTGGAGGATTTTTCCCATGCAACAACAAAAAAATTTTCAAATCAGGGCTATAGACAGTCTGATCGCGACCGGGTTCGCGCTTCTTACATCCATCCCCCTGAGTGCACAGTCGGCAGGCTTCGTGCTTACCGGTGAAATTGCCTTTGGTGGCGATGAGCTGGCGGTCGTCAGCGGTGGTGGTGGCGACCTTCAGGCAGGTCAGCTCCTGAATCTGGGAATTGGTTACGACTTTGACCTCAATACCGACAAATCTTTGCGTCTGCGGACAGGAATCAATTACAAATTTGACAGCGTCGATGCTTCCAATGGCGAGGCCGACTTCGACCGCTGGCCATTGGATGTCCTCGTAATCTCGCGACAGGGAAATTTCGCCCTCGGTGCCGGTATCACCTATCACTTGTCTCCAACCTTTGAAGCGACTATCAACGGCTCCACCAGCCGGGTGGATTTCGATGATTCAATGGGATTCCTGCTGCAAGCGGGTTACATGGTAGCGGAGCGCATTGAGCTGGGCGCACGCTACACGTTGATCGAATATGAATCGAATCAACCGTTAGTAATGACCAGTGGCGCGATTACCAACAAGGTGGATGGCGACAGCTTCGGTTTGTACGTCAGCGCCGGGTTCTAGCTTTAACGCGCGCGGGTCTGCGCCTGATAACGCAGTAGATATTCCAGAATCTCGAAGCGGTTGTATGCCTCTTGCAGGCTTGCGCCCCACACGGTCGGACCGTGGGCACGGATCATCATGGCGGTGACAGCCGGTTTCAATTTTTTGAAACGTGTTTCGATATCCCTGGCGATCTTCGTGACATCGAGGTGATTTTCAAACAGCGGTAAATCCACTTTGGGATTCTGCTGCCAAATGTCGAAGCCCTTGATCATCTCGGTGGCCGGTAGTCGCAGGCCCTTCGCGCCTTGCTTCGCCCGGTCTGCCGCGACAGCCGCTTCCACGATATGGCCATGCAGGCAGGCGCGCGCGGTGGGGAACAAGCTGTAGATCGCCCGGTGGATGGAGGTCTCGGCCGAGGGTTTGTTGTCCGGCCCCACGCGTTCGACCACTTCGCCATCCTTGACACGCACCAGCAGGAAATCGGTTTCCTCCAACCGCCCTTTCGGTTTACCGCTCGCTGTAATCCAGAAATGCCCGTCGTCTTCGCGCACGGAAAGGTTCCCCGCCGTGCCGGCCATCCAGCCGCGTGCATGGAAATCGCGCGCAATTTCCACCAGTGCCGCGCGTGGCGGGAGGTCGTCGAGAGAATGGGCCATTACTTAATTAGCGACTTGCGTTGAATCGGGGCCGGGCGTCATCATGAGCATGTTAAGAGGCGTCATTTTCAATGTCTACATCTTGTGTTGTCTGCGAATTCAATATGCCTGAGCGATTCGTCAGCGAAGCCATCAAGCCCGTTACTGCCACGTATGACACCGCGCGCATGGCGGCCGGGGAACCGGGTCTCCCTCGCGAGTTCG
The DNA here is from genome assembly GCF_024653915.1 of Sulfuricaulis sp. Classification (NCBI taxonomy): domain Bacteria; kingdom Pseudomonadati; phylum Pseudomonadota; class Gammaproteobacteria; order Acidiferrobacterales; family Acidiferrobacteraceae; genus Sulfuricaulis; species Sulfuricaulis sp. The sequence continues at coordinate 145,901 of NZ_JANLGY010000022.1, forward strand.
CCTGGCGCGGTCGCACCTTCGTAGTGAGAGCGGTCCTGCGCACCTGGCGCGAAACCGGGAAGTGCCATCACGGCAGTCCGGAACGGTATGTTCGCAAACACTGGTACGAGATCACCACGAACACCCGCGAAACCATGAAAATCTATTTTGAAAGACAGCCGCGCGACACCAAACGGGTCGAGCGCTGGTGGCTGTTCAGCATTCATGGCCCGGAGTGAGTAAACTCGGGGCTGATCTGACGGCGACCCCGCCTTGGGCACACCGGGCTATGCGCTCAACCTGTTGGAAGAAATAACGTGCCGATTAAAATCATCCGTGACTTCCTGCGCCTGGAATCTGCCGGTGGCATTCTGCTCGTTATCGCCGCCGCCATCGCCATGGTGCTCGCCAACTCGCCCATCACCCACCTGTACGACGGATTTCTGGCCACGCCGGTGGAAATCCGCATCGGTGAATTCCAGATAGCCAAACCGCTGCTGCTCTGGATCAACGACGGCCTGATGGCGGTTTTCTTCCTGCTCATAGGACTGGAGCTGAAGCGGGAAATGCTGGAAGGGCGGCTCTCGAGCTATAAACAGTTGTTGCTCCCGACCATCGCCGCGGTCGGCGGCATGGTCGTGCCGGCGATGGTTTATTTCTTCCTGAACCGGGGAGATCCGGTAGCACTGCAAGGCTGGGCGATTCCCACCGCCACGGACATCGCCTTCGCCCTTGGCGTGCTGAGCTTGCTCGGCAATCGCGTTCCGGCCTCGCTCAAGCTGTTCCTCGTGACGCTCGCCATTCTCGATGACGTGGGCGCCATCGTGATCATCGCGCTATTCTACACCAGCGATCTTTCGGGAATCTCGCTGACATCGGCGGCCATCGCACTGCTGGTCCTGTTCGCCCTGAACCTCCGCGGCGTCGTGCACATGGCCGCCTACGTGCTGGTCGGCATTGTCCTGTGGGTGTCCGTGCTCAAGTCCGGCGTGCACGCCACGCTGGCGGGCGTGGTGCTGGCCTTCGCGATCCCACTGAGAACCAAGGCAAAGAACGCCAAACCGCTACTGGTTCAGCTCGAACACTCCCTGCATCCATGGGTGGCGTACGGAATTCTGCCACTGTTCGCCTTTGCCAATTCCGGCGTGTCGCTGGCCGGGATGTCACTTGCACAAGCCTTCGCGCCGGTACCGCTCGGTATCGCGCTAGGGCTGTTTGCGGGCAAACAAGCGGGGGTGTTCGTGTTCGCCTGGATTACGATCAAGCTGCGCCTCGCAAAACTGCCGGAAGGTGCCAACTGGTGGCAATTGTATGGTGTCGCGTTGCTGTGCGGGATCGGCTTTACCATGAGCCTGTTCATCGGCTCGCTGGCTTTCGATCAGACAGCGGCGGAATATTCAACGGTAGACCGATTGGGGATCCTGATGGGCTCGGTCGTCTCGGCGATCGTAGGTTACCTGGTCCTGCGATACACAGCCCATCGGCATGGCTAGGCTGGATTATCCGGCGAAACTGGCAGTGACAATGCGATCAATTCTTGCATTTGGCAACGTCTCAGTCTGATTCGGCTTTTCTACTGTTCGATGAGATTAAATAAATACATCAGTGAAACCGGAGTTTGCTCGCGCCGCGAGGCGGATGCCTGGATTGCCAGCGGTCGGGTGACCATCAATGGCCAGCGCGCCGAACTCGGGACGCGGGTCAATGAGGGCGATGAAGTCCGCGTGGACAAGCGCGTGGTTGGCGCGAAGCAACGGCATATCTATATCTGTCTGAATAAACCCGTCGGCATCACCTGCACCACCGAGCGCCATATCGAAGGCAATATTGTCGATTTCATCAATCATCCCGCGCGGATTTTCCCGATCGGGCGGCTGGACAAGGATTCCGAGGGACTGATTCTGCTCACGAACAACGGCGATATCGTCAATACCATCCTGCGTGCGGAAAACAATCACGAGAAAGAATACATCGTGACCGTGGACAAGCCGGTGACGGAAGCCTTTCTCGCCGGCATGGCCGGCGGCGTGAATATTCTCGGCACCCGCACCAAGCCTTGCCGGGTAAGCCGCGTCGCCAACAGCGCATTCCGCATCATTCTCACGCAGGGATTGAACCGGCAAATCCGGCGCATGTGCGAGGTGTTCGGGTACCAAGTACACCGGCTGCAGCGCATCCGCATCATGAATATCAAACTCGGCAACCTGAAGCCCGGCCAGTGGCGTGATTTGTCAGAAGCGGAACTTCGCGGGCTGCTGCCATCCGCAGATGCACGACGTTAGCGCGAGAATCGACACGATGAAAAAAAGACGCGTGACGGTCAATGACCTGATGCAGAAAAATTACACCTACTGGCCTTCTGTACCGGTCGGCAAAAAATTCCATCCGGACTTCAAGCCACAACTGACACCGAAGCAAATGCTTGAACTCGGTGTCTTTGGTGGCAAGTACATGACCGACTGCCGCCAGGAATTTCCCAAATCGTGGTTCGCCAAAGCCAAGTTATGTCATGAACGTCACGATCCGGCACTGAATTGCTTCGGAGTAAACGCTTCAAAACCGCTTTCATACTGGAAGAAGAAAGGCTGGATTTACCCGGAAGACCCGCGCGGGTGGTTCCAATGGTATTGCCGCTACTACCTGGGCCGGCGCTGCCCGGATGACGCGCGCCAGATCAAGCGCTGGAAGGCCATGACCCGGCACATCGCCCAGATAAAAAAACTGTCGCCCAGGCGACAAGGCCTGCCGGCCGCGGCAACGGCAGGCGCTGCTGCACTGGGCTTACGACAGCCGCAAGTTCTGACTCTCTCCGCGCTTACGTCGTGAATGTGGCTTGCCAGGCGATGGGGCGCTTTGGCGGCGCGAGCGGGCTTCACTTTTCGAGAGGCTTGCGCGTGGCGAGCCGTCGGCCAGCGCCCGGAGACGCGCATGGGAGGAAATCACGATGCGGCCGCGGGGGGCATGGATAATATTTTTTCGCCGGAGCTCCGCCATGATGCGGCTGACCGTCTCCACCGTGAGGCCCAGAATCTCCGCCATCTCTTGACGTGACAAATGCAGCACTATGACCTTACCGGTTCCGCCGTCGGTCTTTGGTGGATACAGGTTCAGAAGCAGCGCGGCGACCTTTTCGACCGCCGTTTTTTGTCCCAGCACACGAATCAAATTTCGCGCCTGCGCCAATTGCTCATTGACCGCCAGGAGCACGTTGAGTGACACCCTCGGTTCTTCCGTAAGCAGCCGCACGATGTCGCTATGCTTGATCCGGCACAGCACGATCGGAGTGAGGGTCTCCGCGTTGTAGCTGTACGAAGGGTTGCCGATGGTATCGAACCCAAGGAAGTAACCGGGACCCACCAGGTTGAGGAGATGGTCGCGGCCATCGATGTCCGTCCGGGTGAGCTTAACCTGGCCTTCGCGGATCACGTACAGGTGCGTCGATGGATCGCCGGCGCGAAACAGCATCCGGCGTGGACCGCTCTGGCAGTGACTGAGACGACCACGGATTTCATTCACCTGTTTTCCGGAAAGACCCGCGTACAGTTTCGCCTCGCAGTACTGGCAATCCTGCTTTTCACATGAACAGGGAGCGGTCGACGCGTCGCCCGCCGATTGACATTGCGCGCACACGGGCGCGGGATCGGCATCCGCGTGACCGTCGTGCCGTTGCTGCTTCAATGATTTGCTGCCTCGTTTCATCGCTTCGTCTCTATCGTAACTGACACAAACTGACACGATCGGCCGCGGGACATATTGACGATCGTCAACATCAACCCCACGCCGCTGCGTCAGCCCGGCTACAAAGTAAAGCTGTGCGGCGTATGACCGCCGAAGAAGCCGACTGTTACCAGGATCAGGAGTATCAGCCCGCAGACGAGCAGGGTAATACCCAGTATCTTCGACCCCAGCGTCATGGGCTGGGACGGAGCGTCCACCAGATACTTCTCCAGCTCTCCACTCTCCACCAGGCGCTGGTATTGCAGCGCATGATCGCGCTTGAACTCTTCCAGCGACTGTGTGCCCGTGAACATCACGATATCCGGCGGCGGCAGCTTGTCCGGCCGGAAATGGTTGTTGAAAAAGTGCACCGTGAACAGAAACACAGCGGCCAGGAAGGCCTCTTCGCCGTGGACCAGCGACGCCACGTTGAATATCCATCCCGGGAAGATCGACGCCGTTACGTACGGGAAGGCCAGCAGCATGCCGCTGCCACCGATGATGGCCATGCCCCAGAACACCGCCCAGTAGTCGAATTTCTCCCAATAAGTCCAGCGGTCGAATTCAGGTCGTGGTCCCTTGCCGACGAACCACACGAACATGCCCCATGCGTCCCTGAGGTCCTTCCAGTTGGGTATCAGCGAGTCCGGGCCAAACCAGCGGAAGGTTTTCCGGTTGCGGTAGATATTGAAGGCGACGCCGATCAGGTGCATGAAGAATATACCGAGCATGATGGCGGCGCTGGTGCGGTGAATGATGCCCGCCACCTTCGGCCCACCGAGCGCGTTCATGACCACCGGCGCCCAATCGGTATACGAATAGAACACCGCCATGCCGGTCAGGATCAGCACCATGACGCTCAGGGCAAAGACGAGATGGGCAATCCGCCACACGGGTCCGAAACGCCGGATCTGTTTAGTTTCCTCTGCCGGCAGTTCGTCCACGCGAACGCGCGTCTGGCTCTTGCCGTCCTGGCGATCCCTGTATTCGCGATACCACCACAGCAGTGAGTGCGCCCAGAAGTAGGCGAACACAAACAACAGCAACCAATGCATGAATTTCGAGGCGATCCACATCTGCGGATAACGCTCAAAATCGTGATCGTTGGCATGGGGACCGAAGGTGAGAAATCCCGCCGTCGCCAACGGAAGCTTTTTGCCGTCATGACACTCCTGGCAGGTCTTGAGGCGGTTGTCCGGGTGCACTTTTGAGTCCGGATCATCCACTTTCAGAATCTTGTGACTGTCGTGGCAGTCGTAACACTTGGCCGTATACGCGTAACCCAGCTTGGTGACCTGGCCGTGATAGGTGTCCCGGTAAGTGAGGAAATTTTCCAGGTGGCAGGTGCCGCAATTCTCGATGATCAGGAGCTTGAAGACGTCTTTGGACGTATTGGCAATGTTGTGGGTGGTATGACAATCAGTACACACCGCCGCCTTGGGGTTTTTTTTGTCCATGACTTCAGTGCCATGCACCGATTCCGCATAGCTCTCGATCTGTTCGGTGTGACACTGTTCGCCACAGACCTTCGGCACCGTCAGGTGCCACTCGGTGCGTTTGGAAGTGCCGCGCGGCGGGACATTGAAATAATGGGAATCGTGGCAGTTGTCGCAGGCGGCATTGGGGAGGGTTTTATCGTCCGCGCTTGGCCGCGCGTGATAGGAGTTCTTGTACGCGTCGATATTCTGGACCACGATTCCCAGTCGTGCTTTTTCCTGGGTTAATTTTTCTTCCTTGACGGTTTCCCACAGCGCCTGGTGACAAGTCACACAGTTGGCCTTGGGTGCCGATCCTTTCTTGTGTGGCGCCTTGTTACTGGTGATGTCCAGGTGACAAGCGACGCAGGTCATTTCTCCGTGGATGCCTTTCTCGAAAGGTTTTTCTTCGATCGCCCGGAGCGCGCGAACTTTCCCGTCCTTTCGGCGTACAGTCAGTTTCTCGGCTTGTGTGCCGTGGCAAATCAGACACGTGGCGTTGTCGAGTTTTTCTGTGGCTGGTTCCGCGGCACGGCTTTTGGCGTCTATGGCAGCGGTCGCTGCCATTGGAAAAAGAACTGAGGAAGTCGCCAGATACACGATCACCGCCGACAACCACAGTACGAGTTTTTTAATGCGCATGCCTTGTTCCCCCAAACGTCGCTGTGATGCGGCGTCGCGTGACAATTAAGAGGAGAACCTTATAAAAAGGCTCAACTATCAGAGCACCTTACTACAGATGATATTTACATCCATTTTCCATGAATTGATATTTATCAATTTAGTCTGACCCGCACTAAATTGATATTTATCAAAGCCGATATGTATCACTCCCTGTATTAATTTGACCAGATTCGTGTCGGTGCATTTTGCCTGACGAAATTTTAAAAAGTTAGTTAATGATCCTGACAATAAATAGTTGTCTGCCTGAACGGAGAAAGGAATGAAACTGAGAATTCTAGTCAGCCTGTTGCTAGCTCTTCCCGTTGCCATTTTTGCGACGTCGCAGGCATTCGCCGTGGATGCGGACGCGGCCCAGAAGCTTGCCAAAAAAAATGACTGCTTCAAGTGCCACGCCATTGACAAGACTAAAAAGGGTCCCTCCTACAAGAAAATTTCTGCCAAGTACAAGGGCAAACCGGAAGGCCAACAGAAGCTGATCGAGAACTTCACCACGGCCCCGATAGTCAAGCTGGAAGACGGCACGGAAGAAGAACACAAGACCATCGATACCAAGGACATGAATGCGATGAAGAATTTGGCGCAGTGGATTCTGTCGCTCGATAAGTAAAAACGGCAGCTCAAATAACGCGGCCGATGGCAGGGCCGGCAACGATTCAGCTGCAAGGCGCGGGCTTCGACATAGATTTTGCAAGAAGCTCTTAACGTTTCATCATCAGTCATGGAGGAAGTTATCATGAACAAGAGAGCATTTATCCTGGCCTTTGCCGCCTTGACCGCCGGGCCCGCCCTGGCCGCCGATCCGGCCACCATCGACTGGTCCAAGATTCCCGTTGTCAAAGTGCCGCTGTTCTACCCGGGGCAGTCTTCTTATGAGTGGCTGCGCAGCGATAATCACAAAGGCGCCGTGAAGGAAACCAAGCGCGGTGATGCCTGCACCTCATGCCACGACGAAGAAGATGCCGAGAAGGACATAGGGAACGAGCTGGTGAAAGGCGGCCGCCTCGAGCCGATGCCGGTCAAGGGCAAAAACGGTTATGTGGAACTGTCGGTCCAGGCCGCCTACGACGCCAAGAACGCCTACTTCCGTTACCAGTGGAAGACCAACGGCAAGGCCGGCATCGAGTACCCCTATTACCGTTTCGACGGCAAGGAGTGGAAGGTCTACGGCGGGCCGCGTCTCGACAAAGACGTCCAGGAAGGCAAGCAGCCGCCCATCTACGAGGATCGCCTGTCCATGATGCTGGACGACGGCAAGGTGCCGGGATTCGCGGAACAGGGTTGCTGGCTGACCTGCCACGACGGTTCGCGCGACATGCCCGGCGTCAAATCCAAGGACGAAGTGGCGGCCAACCCGCTCATGGCGGCGATCAAGAAAAATGACGTGCGCAAATACCTGCCGGCCACGCGCACCAACCCGTCGGACTGGACGACCGGCAAGTCGGTTGAAGAAATCGCCAGGATCAAGGCCGATGGCGGCTTCGTCGACCTGATCCAGTGGCGCGCCCACCGCAGCAATCCGGTCGGCATGGGTGACGATGGTTACGTGCTCGAATACCGCAATTTCGACGCCGGCAAGAACCCCTTCGCCTCGAACCTGGACAAGGACACCAAACAGCCCAAGTTCATGTACGACGCCAAAAAATTCGGCGCCAAGGCGGTAACCGCGAAACAGGCCGGCAAAAAGGAAAGCTTCCTGATCAAGGGCAAGAACGCCGTCCCCTTTGACCCGAAGGCCGGGTGGAAAGAGGGCGACATGCTGCCGCGCTACGTCCTGAGCGCCAGCGACGCCACCGGTTCCGGCGCCGACAACAAGGCCACCGGCAGCTGGAAGAAGGGTATGTGGACCGTGGTGCTGACCCGTCCGCTAGGCCTCACCAACGACGACGACAAGACCCTGAAGGATGGCGGGGTCTACCACGTCGGCTTCGCGGTGCATGACGACAACATCACCACCCGCGGTCACCAGGTTTCGTTCGTCAGGACGTTGGGGTTGGGGGCCAAGGCCGACATCCAGGCCGTCAAGCTTCCGTAATGTGTTGTTAATGGCGCAATCGCCGGCAGCGTTGCCGGCGATTGTGGCACCGGTGGTGACAGACCTGCTGGATTGACTCGACTGACGGCCCGCTTCGGTGGGCCGTTTTTTTTGGGCAAAGGAAAAACTACCGCGGTTGATGTCCTAGGCCGTGGCCGCCGCTTCCGCGATTTCGCGAGCGCGGCCGGTGTAGTTCGGCGTCCAGCCGGAGGTGTCGATGAAGTAGCGCACCGCCTTGCAGCGGGTGCAGCCGCGCATTTCGAACCAGTGCTCGGTGTTGGCCGGGACGTTAATGTAATCGCCCCCGCTCACTTCCAGCAGAAACTGCTTTCCATCTGGCTCGACGAAGCCGAAGTAACCGGTGCCCTCGAGGATGTAACGCACCTCGTCGTCGGCGTGGGTGTGAATCTTGTCGAACTTCGCGAGCATGTCAGCCAGCCCCGGTATGTCCTCGTGGATTACCACCATGTCGTGCGTCTGGTAGCCCTTTTCGCGCTTCAGTTCCTCGAAGCGGTTCTGGACAAAACCCAGCAACTCTTCCTTTTCGGTGTCGCTCAGGCTTTTCTTTTCCAGCAATTCTTTTGCGCGCGCGCCCGCGGGCGCTGGCCAGTTATGCAGCGTGATACCGATACCGGCGAGGCGACTCTGGACGGCGGGGATGTCCTTCAACTCTTTTCCATCGGGAAAAATGATCCGGGCCATGATCGTCTCCTGTGATGTGCAGTTAACCGATGATCGGTTTGTCGCCGCCTGTGCGGCGCAGTATTGGCTTGACCAGACGTTTCGAACTCGGCACCGGCTTGGGCGGCACCGGGGGGGCAGCCGGCCGCGACTCAACAGGTCGCTCCGTGCGCGGCTCTGCTGCTTGAACCCGGACTTCCGGCGCGAGCTCCGGGGGGTGAGACTCGCGAGGTTCCGACACCGCCACGTTGGCCTCCGGCGCGCGCGGCCGTTCACGTTCCGGACGCCGTGCACCACGATCACGATCGCGCCCCCGACCCCGTTCCGGACGACCACCGCGACCGCGCTCAACGCCGGGACGGGGATGATATTCGCGTCGGGCCGACGGCTCCAGCTTCGGCAACATCTCCGCCAGTATGGGGGCGGTAGGGAGCTTGTGTCCGATGTAGGCCTCGATTTCAGGCAGCGAAAAAACATAGCGCTCGCAGGCGAAACTGACGGCATCGCCGCTGGCACCGGCGCGCGCGGTGCGGCCGATGCGATGCACGTAGTCTTCCGCGTTTTGCGGCATATCGAAATTGAATACGTGCGAAACATCGGGAATGTGCAGGCCACGCGCGGCCACGTCGGTCGCCACCAGCACCGGCAGCCGGCCTTCCATGAAATCGTGCAAGATCCGCAGGCGCTGGTTCTGCGGCACATCGCCCGACAGCACCGCGGCGTTCAGGCCATTACCTTTGAGCCAGGCAGAGATGGTTTCCGCCGCGTCCTTGGTGTTGGTGAACACCAGACTGCGGGTGGGGTCCTTTTGCCGCAGCAAATGTATCAGCAACGGAATCTTTTCCTCGATGGCAGTGTGGTACAGCACCTGCGTCACCTTGTCGGCGGTGCGCTTGTCCGGCTCGATGCTGATGAATTGGGGGTTGTTCATGTGCTCGTAGGCCAGCTCGGTGACGCGGTAGGAAAGCGTCGCTGAGAACAGCATGCTCAAGCGCTTGGAAGGCTCCGGCATGCGCCGTAATAGAAAGCGTATGTCCTTGATGAAACCGAGATCGAACATGCGGTCGGCCTCGTCGAGCACCAACACCTGCACCGCGAGCAGATCAAACACATGCTGTTTGAAATAATCGATGATGCGCCCGGGTGTGCCGATCAACACGTCCACACCCTCTTCCAGCATCTTGCGCTGCGAGTCGTAGCCGGTGCCGCCGTACACCAGGCCGAGCTTGAAGCCGGCGTGCCGGCCCAGCACCTCGGCGTCTTTGTGGATTTGCACCGCGAGTTCGCGCGTCGGCGCGAGCATGATCGCCCGCGGCTGGTTGGGCCGGCGGTTTTCCGCCGGGTGCAGCATCAAACGGTTAAAGGCGGCCAGCAGAAACGCCGCCGTCTTGCCGGTACCGGTTTGCGCCTGACCGGCGACATCCTGGCCCGCGAGCGCCAAAGGCAAGGCCTCGGCCTGGATAGGCGTGCAAAACTCGAAGCCAGCCTCGTGCACACCCCGCAACAGGGGTTCGGGCAGGTTCAGTCCGGCGAAGGACTTGTCAGTGAGATGGTGATCACTCATAAAACGGGACCGCAAGCATAACATTTTGATTGCCTATCGGCACTTTTAAGGGATGAATGTGGTTTGACTTGCATTTAAGGGCTTTTTCAGCCCAAACTATGGGTCTTCAACCCATTCATTCTGCCCGCGGCCAGCTGTTCGGCCGAATCCCATTTGAATACAGACGGAGGCGTTAGACACATGAGTCAAGGCATTGTAAACATCAGCGATGACAGCTTTGAGACGGAAGTGCTCAAGGCCGAGGTACCGGTGCTGGTGGACTACTGGGCGGAGTGGTGCGGACCGTGCAAGATCATTGCCCCGGTACTGCTGGAAATCGCCGAGGAGTACAAGGGCAAACTCAAAGTAGCCAAACTTAACATCGACGAAAACCCGCAGACGCCGCCCAAGTACGGTATCCGCGGCATACCGACCCTGATGCTGTTCAAGAATGGCAACGTCGAGGCCACCAAGGTGGGCGCGGTATCCAAATCGCAACTGGCGGCATTTATCGACGGCAATCTGTAAAGGCGGCACCGGCCCTCGGTACTGGACGAGGGCCGCAACTGGTGCTATCGTTTATTTGAAGTACAAAAATTCCAAGACGTTCCTTCTTCCAACTAACTCCTGATTATTCATTCCCCGGGCTTCACGGTGGGTCGGTAGCGCCCCCCAGTGTGTTCGGAAAGCGGTGACCACATGAACGCAAATTTGATGAATCTTTCTGAACTCAAGCGCAAGCCCGCGACAGAGCTTGCCGAAATGGCCGCGGCTCTGGAAGTGGAAGGCGGCGGCCGGCTGCGCAAACAGGACCTGATCTTCGCGATCCTCAAGGCCCAGGCCAAGAAGGGCGAGGACATCATCGGCGAGGGCGTGGTCGAAATCCTGCAGGACGGTTTTGGCTTCCTGCGATCGGCGGATGCCTCTTACCTCGCCGGGCCCGACGACATATACGTTTCGCCTTCGCAAATCCGGCGCTTCAACCTGCGCACCGGAGACACCGTAAAAGGCAACATCCGCCCGCCGAAAGAATCCGAACGCTACTTCGCCCTGCTCAAGGTCGATGAGATTAATTTCCAGAATCCGGACGAAGCCAAAAACAAGGTTCTGTTTGAAAACCTGACGCCGCTGCATGCGAATTCCCGCTTCACGCTCGAACGCGACAATTCCTCGACCGAGAACCTCACGGCACGCGTGATCGACCTGATCGCACCCATTGGCCGGGGCCAGCGCGGACTTCTGGTATCGCCTCCCAAGGCCGGTAAAACCGTGATGCTGCAGAACATCGCCCACGCGATTACCGCCAATCATCCCGACGTGTACCTGATCGTGCTGCTCATCGACGAGCGCCCGGAAGAAGTGACAGAAATGCAGCGCTCGGTGCGCGGCGAGGTCATCTCGTCCACCTTCGACGAACCGGCCAGCCGCCACGTGCAGGTCGCCGAAATGGTGATCGAGAAGGCCAAGCGCCTGGTCGAACACAAAAAAGACGTCGTGATCCTGCTCGACTCCATCACCCGCCTGGCCCGTGCCTACAACACCGTGGTTCCGGCATCAGGCAAAGTTTTAACGGGTGGTGTGGACGCCAATGCGCTGCAACGGCCGAAAAGATTTTTCGGCGCAGCGCGTAACATCGAGGAAGGCGGCAGCCTGACGATCATCGCCACGGCCCTGATCGACACCGGCTCCAAAATGGACGATGTGATTTACGAAGAGTTCAAGGGCACCGGCAACATGGAAATCCATCTAGACCGGCGTCTGGCGGAAAAGCGCTCCTACCCCTCGATCAATATCAACCGTTCCGGCACCCGCCGCGAAGAATTGCTGCTGGCACCGGAAGAGCTGCAAAAGATCTGGATCCTGCGCAAGCTGCTGCATCAGATGGATGAACTCGAGGCCTCGGAATTCCTGCTGGAAAAGCTGCGCGCGACCAAAAATAACGGCGAATTCTTCGACTCCATGAAGCGCTAAACGAGACTTCCCTGTCTTAGCGCCCTCGATTTCGTCCGGAAATCGAAGCGCTAAACGCGCAGCTTGCCCAAGCTCTTGATTCCGCTTAGAATGCCCGCCCTTTCAAGGTGCGCCCGGGCAACGCAGGGCGGAAATCCAGTGAGATCAATGAAATGAAAGAAGGCATCCATCCCGCTTACAAGGAAATCACGGTCAATTGCAGCTGTGGCAACACGTTCGCGACCCGTTCCACCCACGCTGAAGACCTGCACTTGGAAGTGTGCTCCGTGTGCCATCCGTTCTACACCGGCAAACAGAAACTGGTGGACACTGGCGGGCGCGTCGAGAAGTTCCGCCAGAAGTACGGCATGAAAAAATAACACTCGTGCTTCCGATGAGTTTGAAGAAGGCGCTCCGAGTGAGCGCCTTTTTGTTTTCTGGCATCCTAGTCTCAACGGCTTCTGTTGCCGACGAAACAGTCGCGGTCCGGCATGTGCTCGACGGTGACAGTTTCGTCCTCGCCGATGACCGGCAAGTTCGGCTGATCGGTATCAACGCTCCCGAGTTTGGAAAAGACGGCGCGCCTAACCAGCCACTGGCCAGGACGGCGCGCGAGCGCCTCGTCAACCTTATCGAAAAAAAGCGCGTGGCACTCGTGTTCGAACAGGAACGTCAGGACCACTATGGTCGCCTGCTGGCGCGTGTCCGGCTGGCGGATGGCAGCGACGCCGGAGAGCGATTGTTGCGTGAGGGCCTGGCGTGGGCGATCGCGATTCCGCCCAACCTGGAAAAGCTGTCTGCCAATTTAGCCGCCGAGAACGAAGCGCGTGCCGCGCTCCGGGGCGTGTGGAACGAACCTGCCTATACGCCAAAACCAGCTGATAGCCTGACGCGGCGCGACACCGGATTTCTGCTCATCGAGGGCAAGATTCTGCGGCACGGCCAGGGACGGCACCTGATGTACTTTGATCTATCGCCGAACCTGACACTGACCGTGCCGCGCGCGGACTGGAATAAATACTTTACCGGCAAACCTTCCGTATGGGTCGGCCGCCGCATTATCGCGCGCGGTTGGGTCACCGAGTCCAAGGGCCGGCTGCGCCTGCGTGTGGCACACCCGGCCATGCTAACATGGCGCGATTAAGCCGATGCGTAACCGTGTCATCCACCACTTACTCGTTCCCCTGCTGCTGACCGTCACGGCAGCAGGTTTCACCGCTGGCTGCGCCACCAACCCCGTCACTGGCACGCCGGATCTCGTGTTCATGACCGAGGCCAAGGAGATTCAGCTCGGGGACAGTTACGACAGCAAGGTCAAGCAACAATACAACGTCTACCCCAACCCGGAACTCCAGGCCTACGTCCAGGGGATCGGGGAGAAACTGGGAGCGCAGAGCCACCGCCCGCACCTTAAGTATCACTTCACCGTGCTCGACAGTCCGGAGGTCAACGCCTTCGCGCTGCCGGGTGGCCATATCTACATCACCCGCGGCATACTCGCTTATATCAACTCCGAGGCCGAACTTGCCGCCGTGCTGGGTCACGAGATCGGCCATGTCACGGCCCGTCACGGCGTGCGCCAACATTCCGCCGCTACCGCCACCGGCGTGGTGGGGGCCATCGTGGGAGCCACCACCGGGATCCAGGGCACACAGGATTTATTCAATGTCTTTGGCAACGCCATGCTCTCGGGTTACGGTCGCGATCACGAACTGGAATCCGACCGCCTCGGCGCCCAGTACCTGGCGCGCACGGGATATGACCCGCAGGCGATGATCGGGGTCGTGGGCCTGCTCAAGAATCAGGAGGAATTCGAGAAAAAACGCGCCGAAGCCGAGAAGCGCCCACCACGCATTTATCACGGTGTCTTCGCCAGTCATCCCAGCGCCGACAAGCGATTGCAGGAAGTTGTCGCGGAAGCGGACAAGTTCAAAACGCTTTCAGCACCAGGCATCAAGCGCGAGGACTATCTCAATCGCATCGACAAACTGGCGTACGGTGACAGCGCCAAGGAAGGAATCCGGCGCGGTCGCATGTTCTACCACCGCGACCTCAACCTGGCATTAACCTTTCCCGAAGGATGGCACATCGAGAATTCCCCCCATGCCATTGTCAGCTGGACAGTCCAGAAAGAAGCCCTGGTGCTGGTCAGGAAAGTCGCCCTGCCTTCGGACAATACTGCCTCGCCGGAATCATTCCTGAAAAGCCAGGTTAAACTTGGCGCCCAATTCAATGGCAGGCCGATACCGGATGTAAAATTGCCATCGGTCATGGGAACGGATCAGATGGCCGGCCCCTTTGGCAAACGCGAGACGCGTATCTCTGCCGTTCATTACGGGCAGAATGCCTATTTGTTCTTCGGCGCGGCCAAGGAGCCCACCACATTCACTCGCTTTGATCCCAATTTTATTGCCACCGCCGCTAGCCTGCGCCCCCTGAAGCCCGCGGAAAAGAACTTGGCCGAAGGCCAGCACCTGCGCCTGATGCGGACGCGGGCAGGTGAGACATTTTCCAGTCTGGCCAAAAAATCACCTCTGACCGAATACAGCGAATCCACTCTGCGCCTGATCAACGACAAATTCCCGGACGGCGAACCGGTCGCGGGTGAACTCATCAAGATCATCGAATAGACAAGATCTATTGCAGGACAAACGGGCGTTAGCAAGCCGGCTACAATCAGTTTATGACGAATGACAAGAAACAGGCGGCGCTCGATTATCACGCGCTGCCCACGCCGGGCAAGATCGCCGTGGTGCCGACCAAGCCATGCGAAACCCAGGAGCATCTCTCGCTCGCCTATACACCAGGCGTGGCCGAGCCGGTGCGCGAGATCGCCAGGGATCCCGAGGCCGCCTACCGCTACACCAACAAGGGCAACCTGGTGGCGGTCATCAGCGATGGCAGCGCCATTCTGGGCCTGGGCAACCGCGGCGCGCTCGCGAGCAAACCCGTGCTCGAGGGCAAGGCAGTACTATTCAAGCGCTTCGCCAACATTGACGTATTCGACATCGAGATCGACGCGCCCGACCGCGACAGCTTCATCAACACCGTGGCCAACATCGCGCCGACTTTCGGCGGCATCAATCTTGAAGACATCGCCGCGCCCGAGTGTTTCCTGATCGAGGAGATGTTGCGCGCACGCCTCGACATCCCGGTGTTCCACGACGATCAGCACGCCACCGCCGTGATCGTCAGCGCCGGCCTGTTGAATGCCCTCGAACTCCAGGGGAAAAATCTGCCCGAGGCGCGCATCGTGCTGCTGGGCGCGGGCGCCGCGGGACTGGCGACGATGCAGCTATTGATCACGCTCGGCGCCAAACGCGAGAACATGCTGCTGCTCGACAGTCAGGGCGTGATTCACCCCGGCCGACCGGATCTCAATATTTACAAGCGCCGCTATGCCCAGGTCACTGACAAGCGCGCCCTCGCCGATTCCATGCAGGACGCAGACGTTTTCATTGGCGTCTCGGGCCCCAACCTGGTCTCGCCCGAGATGGTGGTATCCATGGCGCCGAAACCGGTGGTGTTCGCGCTGGCCAATCCTGATCCGGAAATCAGCCCTGAGGTGGCGACTGGTGTCCGCGCTGATCTCATCATGGCCACCGGCCGCTCGGATTACCCCAACCAGGTGAATAATGTGCTCGTCTTTCCCTATCTCTTTCGTGGCGCGCTCGACGTGCATGCCAGCTCCATTTCGCGCGCCATGCTCAGGGGCGCGGTACAGGCCTTGGCGAAACTCGCGCACGAGCCAGTACCTGCGGAGGTATTGCGCGCCTATGGTCTCAAACACCTGGAATACGGCCGGGATTACATCATTCCCAAACCCCTCGATCCGCGCCTGATCAAAACCGTCCCGCCAGCCGTGGCCAAAGCCGCGGTTGATTCGGGCGTAGCGCGCGCGGGATACCCGGCCCATTACCCGAGCCCGGAAAAATGATCTTCCACGCCGGACAGGTTTTCTGTCCGGCTATACTGGCTATTGATGTGTGCTGGATTGGTCTTAATCCAAGGGCAAGGAGTCCTTAATGATGAAGAAAAATCACAACCTGCATATTCTTCCATTCGGTCTTGCGCTTCTAATCTCTCAACCAGTTCTCGCGCGTGAGCTTCTTGATCAAGAAAAAGAAATAATAGCAAATGTTGTAAAAGACGAATTGCTAGACTCCGAATCGGCGAAGTTTAGATGGGTTCCGCTTCCGAAATATGGAATCGAAGTGTATTGTGGCTTGGTTAATTCAAAAAACAGTTTTGGTGGATATGCTGGTTGGGCGCCATATGTTGTCTCTCCCGTATGGTTTAAACAAACAATGAAAGGAGCGTCTGTAATCGGAGTAGGAACTAGCAATGATGATTCTCCAGCTACAATCGCTGTTATGGCAACTTGCGCGAAGCACGGCTATACCGAACTCTTCCTTGCCAAATGAGTCTGCTTTATGTCCACATCATTGCAAATACTTCACTGCGTTCACAAGTGTTTACTCTTTTAGGCACGAGTAGATTTGGCGACAGCTACTGACTAACTCAATGTCACGAATTGAGAAAAAATTATACATGCCAAACACAGATACCTTCAGAGCCGCTCTCTGCGAGATATTCAAAGTGGCGAATAAATATGGGATTCGTGAAGTTACTATCGTCTCTGGCGATTTACATCGCAAACTTGGCGGCTATCCTGGCTCCACACATAGAATGCCTGTGTGCTGTGAGGTAATGAAACAGCTGATGAAAGCTAATGATGAAATTGTGTTCGAGCCACCCCGTGGTAAAGGAGCTACCCTTTCCATTCGTTACAAGTTGCCGAGATAACTTCGGAAGATAGAGTTAAGTCAAAACCAAGGGAACAGTCATGAAAAAAATCACCATTGTCGGCGCCGGACGCGTGGGCGAATCCACCGCACACAACCTCGCCAAGAATGAGACTTGCAGCGAGATCCTGCTGATCGATATCAAGGAAGGCGTGCCGCAGGGAACAGCGCTCGACATCCAGGAATCCGCGCCGATCTACAATTTTGATACCAAGCTCGCCGGCTCGAATGATTTAAAGGACATGGCCGGTTCGGAAATGGTGGTCATTACCGCCGGTGTCCCGCGGAAACCGGGGATGTCGCGTTCGGACGTGCTCGATACCAACCTCGCCGTTCTCAACGAGATCGTGGACACGGCCATCAAGCATGCCCCCCAGGCCTTGCTGCTGGTGGTCACGAATCCTGTGGACGTGCTGACCTACGCCGCATGGAAACGCTCGGGCTTCGAACGACGACGTGTCTTCGGCATGGCCGGCGTGCTCGATTCCGCGCGCATGGCCAGTTTCGTGGCCATGGAGACCGGCTATTCGGTCAGGGACATCAATGCCATGGTGCTCGGCGGCCACGGCGACAGCATGGTACCGATGACACGCTTCACCACCATTAACGGTATTCCCATCGAGCATTTTTTATCGAAGGAAAAAATCGAAAAGATCGTCAAGCGCACACGCGAGGGTGGCGCGGAAATCCTGAGCCTGCGCAAGACCGCCAGCGCCTATGACGCGCCGGCCGCGTCCATTGCTTTCATGATCGACGCCATCAGCCGCAACCGCCGGCATATCCTGCCGGCGGTGGCCGTGCTCGACGGCGAGTACGGGCTCACGGATATCTGCATGGGCGTGCCGGTGGTGTTCGGCGAACAGGGGATGCAGAAGGTCATCGAACTGCCGCTGAACGCGCAGGAGGCCGCCGAGTTCAAGCGCTCGGCTGAATCCGTCCGTGAAGATCTGGTTAAACTTAAAAAATAGTGTCGCGCCCACCGTTACGTCAAACTTCCCGCACCACGGCGGAAGTCATCCGTGCGGTCACACGTCGCTTCCAACGCGCCAAACTCCATTATGGTCACGGCACCGAGACACCCCAGGATGAGGCCGCCTGGCTGGTGAGCCACGTGCTTCGGATAGCGCCGAACCGGCTTGCACAAAGGCTCGATAAGCCGGTCACTCCTTCCCGGATTAAAATCATCGACGCCCTCGCGTCGGAGCGCATCAAAACTCACAAACCACTGGCCTATCTGCTCAAGGAAGCGTGGTTTGCAGGACGTCCGTTCTACGTGGACGAGCGCGTGATCGTGCCGCGATCGCTCACGGGTGAGTTCATTCTCGAATGTTTTCAGCCCTGGATCGATGCCAAGCGTGTGAGTCGTATTCTGGACCTCTGCACCGGCAGCGGGTGCATGGCCATCGCCTGCGCCCAGGCCTTCCCGAAGGCGCGCGTCGAGGCCGCGGATGTTTCCATCGAGGCCCTGGCGGTGGCACGCCTCAACATCAAGCGCCACCGTCTCGGTCGGCGCGTGCAATTGCTGCGCTCCGACCTGTTCCAGGCGCTCAAGGGCAAGCGCTACGATGTCATCGCCACCAACCCGCCCTACGTCACACGCGCTGAGATGAAATCCCTGCCGCGCGAATACCGCTACGAACCGGAACTCGCCCTGATCTCCGGGCGCGACGGTCTGGATGCCATTAAGCGTATCCTGGCGGAAGCTCCAGAGCATCTGACCTTCGGTGGAATACTGGTCGGCGAAGTGGGTAACAGCGCAATTACACTACAGAAGAAATTCCCGTCCGTGCCATTCGTGTGGCTGACGACATCAACGGGAGACGAGAGCGTCTTTTTGCTGACGGCGGAGGAATTACAACGCCACCACGATGCCTTTACCCGGGCCGGCTGATAGTGTGAATCAACTCCCGACCAACCGGTAGAACCCACCCAGCATCGCGCTGTACACGACATGCGCCAGCAAGGTAATCAGCGGCGTCTGGCGACCATAATTCAACGCCATGAATCCCGGAGGCTTGAGGGCGCGCGCCGTTTCCGGGCGGGGGTTCGGGATTTCAGTCACCGTGGCCGGGGGCACATTCACCGTTGGCAGCGTACATGGCCTCAATTTCACGTGCAAAACGCTTTTCGATTTCTTTGCGTTTCAACTTCATCGTTGGCGTGAGCAGTCCGTTATCCACCGTCCAGGGATCGGAAATTTGTGCAAGACGACTAATGCGCACATAGCCGGGGAAATCATGGAGCTGGGCGTTGGCACGTTCGCACAGCTCCTTCTTATTCTTGGTAATTTTGCTCACTGCCAGCAAGCCCAGCTTGGGCCAGCCTTCGCCGACAACCATCACTTGCTCGAATGTCGCATCGCGCAAAATCGCCTGTTCGGCATCTGTCGGGGGAACCTTCTCACCGTTGGACAGGACGATGATGTCCTTGACGCGTCCAGTGATATAGACGTTGCCGCCGCGGATCGCGGCCAGATCGCCGGTGTGCAACCAGCCGTCCTTGTCGATCATGGCGGCCGTGGCTTCAGGATTGTTCCAATAGCCGAGCATCACGCAGGGTCCACGCGCCAGTAATTCACCCTTGTCGTCGCAGCGCAGCTCGACGCCCTCGATCGCGCGCCCCACGGAAGTGGGGTCGTTGTCGCTCATTCGATTGGCTGCCAGCACCGGTGAAGTTTCGGTAAGCCCGTATCCCTGAATGATCGGCAACCCAAGTCCGATGAACACCCGGGCGAGATGCGGAGAAAAAGCCGCGCCGCCGACGATGATCATGCGCATGCGCCCGCCGAGGCGTCGATAAAGTTTTTTCGCCACCAGCGTCTTTAACACCGGCCACAACAGTTTGTCCGTGAAGGTTGATTCGCCACGAAAACGACGCCAGCCGATTTCCGTGGCCTTTTCGAAGAGCTTGCGTTTGGGCGAGCCGGGCGGCATGGCCTCCTGCATCCGCGAATAAATGCGTTCGAAGATGCGTGGCACGCTGATAAGGCTCGTGGGTTGCTGCTCGCGCAAGTCATCCGCCAGCTGACTGATTGACCGCGCGTACACTGTCTGCGCCCCGGCCCAGATCGCGGCATAGTAGCCGCAGGTGCGCTCCAGCATGTGCGACAACGGCAGAAAAGAAAGAAATCGGTCTGACGGATAGGCCGGCAGCGCACGCATGGAGGCGAGAACGTTGCTCAGGATATTGCGGTGCGACAGCATCACGCCCTTGGAACGTCCGGTGGTGCCGGAGGTGTAAACGATGGTCATCAAATCATCCGCCACGGCCGGCGACCTCGGCGGCACGTCTGCGTCCGGTGGCAGCCAGCCGTTCAGGCTGACCACTTTCTTATCGGCCCCGCCAACGGCGCTCAGGCACACCACGCGCTCAACCGATTTGGTCTGGCCGCGCACGGCCTCCCACATCTTCTCATCCTCGAGCAGCAGCAGGCGCACGCCGGCGTCGTTCAGACACCAGGCCATGTTGTCCGGCCGGTCATCGAAATACAGCGGCACCGTCACCAGTTGCAGGCTCAAGGCAGCCTGATCGAAACACACCCACTCCACGCGGTTGCGCAGGCACAGGGCAATGCGGTCGCCCGGCTTGAGGTGTTCGCGCGCCAGCGCCGCGCGCCAGCGCCCGACTTCCCGGCCGATGTCGCTCCAGTTCCAGTCGCGCCAGGACGAGCCCGTGAATTGACGATAGGCCGGCGCCTCCGGTGTCGCGTCGATGCGCCGGAGAAAAAGATCAAACAGGTTCGAATCTTTTGGCAGATCCATAAAATATCCTGTGCGTGGACGGCGAGGTTGAACCGTTGTCGCCATCAGTCAGATGCCCGTACAAATCCCTGTTGTTATTCTAGCTGCCGGTGCCGGGATGTGCGCAACAGATAGGCCGCCAGCGCCGGCAGCAACAGCAACGCCCCCAGCATGTTTGCCAGAAACATGAACGCCAGCAACAGGCCCATGTCGGCCTGAAACTTGAGCGTCGAAAAGGCCCAGCTGCCGACGCCCACGGTCATGGTCGCAGCGGTGAACAACACGGCCGTGCCACGCTGACGCAGCGCGTCATGATAAGCCTCGACCAGGGAGCAACCGCCGCGCGCCAGCTTGTCCTGCAGACGCTCATAGATATAGATACCGTAATCCACGCCGATTCCTGCCCCGAGCGCGATGACCGGCAGCGTCGAAACCTTGAGTCCGATGTCGAGCCAAGTCATTAACGCCTGGCACAGCGTTGTCGAAATACCGAGCGGGAGGACGATGCACAGTGTCCCGCGCCAGGAATGGAAGCTGAGCAGGCACAGCAGGATGATCGCGCCGAAGATCGAGGCGATCATGCTGATCTGCGCGGCGTCCACCGCCTCGTTGGTCGCGGCCATCACACCGACATTGCCGGAGGCCAGGCGGAAGCTCAGCTTGTCGCTGTCGTGCTCGCGCTTGAACTGCTTGATCGCGTCGATCACGTGCGTGATGGTCTCGCCCTCGTGGTTGCTCATGAACAGCATGATCTGCATAACGCTGCAATCGGTGTTGAGCAATCCGGTGCCGGTATCGATCGGCGTGACCGACTGGGCCAGCACGGTCGGATCGCGCGACAGTGCCCGCCACTTGAGACTGCCCTCGTTCCAGCCGGACGCGATGATCTTGGCCACGCCGGGCAGGGCCAGGACCGATTGCACACCTTCGACCTGGCGCAGGCGCCACTCAAAGCGGTCGATCAGATCCATGATTTCGAACTCAGTGCAGGCGCCGGCGGCATGGGCCTGGGCGATGACCGACAGCACATCCACGCCGATGGAAAAACGGCGGGTGATGGCCTCGACGTCCTGGTTGTAGCGTGAGTCAGCACGCAGCTCCGGCACGCCTTCACCGAGATCGCCGGTGCGCAGCGACAAAGACTGGTGCAAACCGGCGGCGAAAATCACCACCGCGATCACCAGGATCAGGGCGGCCGTACGCGGGCGGGCCGCATGCTTCAGCAAGATCCACAAGCGTTCGCCGCGCCGCTCCTGAAGTTGGCTGCGCTCGATCGCCGCTGCCGACATGCGCGTGTACGAGAGCAGCACCGGCAACAACAGCATGTTGGTGAGTATCATCACCGCGAGCCCCATGCTCGAGGTAATACCCAGTTCACGCACGATGTCGATATCGATGTGCAGGATTACGAGGAAGCCGAGGACGTCTGTCGTGAGCGCGACCACCCCCGGTACCAACAGACGCGCGAAGGCGTTACGTGCCGCGTTCAGCGGTGTGGCGCCGTTAACGGCGATCTCGTGACGCCAGGCGTTGCCCATCTGTACCGCGTGGCTCACGCCGATTGAGAAGATCAGAAACGGCACCAGGATCGACATCGGGTCGATACCGTAACCGAACAGCGGCAACAACCCGAGCAGCCACACCACCGGCACCATCGCGCAGGCCAGCGTGAGCAGGGTCAGGCGCCACGAGCCGCAGTAGAAAAAGAGCAGGAAACCAGTGATCAGGAACGCCACGGCAAAAAAACCGATCACGCTCACGGCGCCGTCGGCAATATCTCCCACCGCCTTGGCGAAACCGATGATGTGCACACCAATGCCGGCGGTTTCATGCTTGCCGCGCAGGATTTCCAGCTGTTCCGCCACGCGTCGGTAATTCAGGCGCTCGCCGCTGACCGGGTCGTACTCAAGGAGCTCGGCGCTGACCAGCGCGCCGCTGAAGTCGTTTGTGACCAGGCGGCCCACGTACCCGGACTTGAGAACGTTGCGGCGCACCTGCTCCAAATCAGTCTCTGTGCCCTGGAATCCCTGGGGAATGACATTGCCGCCGGCAAAGCCCTCCTCGACGATTTCAATGAAACGCACATTGGGCGTGAATAACGATGTGACCGTCGAGCGATCCACTCCGGGGAGGAAGAAGACATCATCCGTAACTTGCTTGAGCCGGGTGAAAAATTCTGTGTTAAAGATGTCACCCTGCGGCTGCACCAGCGCCACGATCACGCGATTCGCTCCGCCGAATGTCTTCTGGTGCTCGGTGAAGACCTGCATGTAAGGATGGTTGAGCGGGATCATCTTGTTGAACCCGGCGTCCACGCGCAGGTTTGTGCCCGAATAGGCCAGTAACAAGGTCACCACGGCGAAGATTCCCAGCAGCACACGCCGCTGCCTGAACATCCCGTGTCCAAAATTTTCAATTATCCGGGTGAGTGAGCGGTGCATGAATTAGCGTGACTCTTCTTCGCTGCGCGACAGAACCGCAACGCCGCGCTCCCCCACCAGCACGAGCGCGCCACCGCTGGCCGCCACCGCGGCAAATGCCTGCCGCAGATCGTGCTGACGGGCAGTAAATTGCCGGCCTCCGTCATGACTGGTGAGCACCCTGGCGTCATTGCCCACCAACACAATGCTGCCATTGGTCAGTACGGAACCGCCCTGCAAGGTCGTCTCGCCATGAGTGGTGATCGGAAGCCAGCGTTTGCCGCCATCGGGCGATCGGAAGGCCTTGCCGCGTAACCCGAAGATCAGCGGATTGCCGTCCGGCAGCCGCAGCACGCCGAAAAAAGAACCCGGGTAGGGCGAAGGCAGTTTGCGCCAGTGGCGACCGGCGTCGTCCGATCGCAGCAACGTTCCGGCTTCACCCGCCACATAGATACGCCCCCCCGGACCACCGGCGATGGCATTGAGGTGCATGTCCTCCGGCAATAGTGTCCGGCGCTGCCAGCGCTGTCCGCCGTCATGCGTCTCCAGCGCCAGGCCGTAGGCGCCGACCGCAAATCCGTGCTGGAGATTCTCGAACCAGACATCAAGCAGCGGTTTGCGTTCCTCCGGTGACTGATGCATCAGCGCCCAAGTCTTGCCACCGTCTTCGGTGCGCAGGATCACAGCGTCGTGACCGACGGCCCAGCCATGCCGGTCATCGTGGAAATAGACGGCGGTGAGCGTGGCCTGACCCGGGGCCGAGGCGGATGACCAGTTCTTGCCCTCGTCGAACGAGAGCAGAATACGGCCACGCTCTCCCACCGCTACCAGCCGCGGGCCGGCGGGCGCGACATCAAGTAGAAGCTGATGGATTGTTGCAGCAGGCAAGGAAGGAGGGGACGCGGCATCCGTGATTGCAGGCAACGAGACCCACAACAAGGTCACAGCAGCACTGCAGCCGAACGATCTGATCAGCGACCGCATCGAAATTCCTTTGCGGCCGTTGGCATGGCGTCTATTACGCGCCTCGTCCATTCTGTCGAGGATCGCGCGTATCCTGGGGGTGCTCAGCGCGTACCGAGATTGCGCAGGTTGGCCGGCGTGAAATCCGCCGCCGAACGGCGAATGGGCTGATAAACCTTGGACTCCTCGTTGCGCAATCCCATGGCAATATAGCGGCCCGATTGCAGGTCAGAATGCACCTCGACCGTGCCGTAATACATCGGGACATCATAAAAATTCATCGAGTGCTGTTCGGAAACACGCCACAGCTGGTCGCGCGCATCGTATTTGTCAGTCACCACAATCGCCCAACTGTCCTCGTCGATATAGAAAGTGCGGCGCTTGTAGATATGGCTCGCCCCCGGCTTCAGGGTCGCCTCGACAACCCACACGCGGTGGAGTTCGTAACGCGTGTGCTCGGGATTGATATGTCCGGGCTTGAGGATGTCGGCGTACTTGAGCGTATTGCTGCCGAGCTTGTAGGAATTGTACGGGATGTACATTTCCTGCTTGCCCACGAGCTTCCAGTCGTAGCGGTCGGTGGCGCCGTTGTACATGCCGAAGTCATCGCTGGTGCGCAAACCGTCAGCAGCCGTTCCGGGGTTGTCATAGGCCACGTTCGGTGCCAAGCGTACACGCCGCTGACCCGGGTTGTAGATCCAGGCACTGCGCGGCTGCTTCACTTGATCCACCGTTTCGTGCACCAGCAGCACCTGACCGGCGAGGCGGGCCGGGGCCGTAACGATCTGGAGAAAATTGGTGAGCTTGTTGGGTTCGCGCTCGGCGGCGGGTTTGCTGACATTGCTGTAGGAAAAATCGTATTCGTACTCAAAACGCACCAGTGTGTAGGCGCCATCGCGCGTCACCGCCGCCTGGTTCCAGGTCATGGCATAGGTGTCACCCTTGTAACGCAACAACACATTCCAGATCGTCTCGAGTCCGTCCTTAGGCACAGGGAAGGGAATGCCGGCGGTGGTGCCGGTCACGCCGTTGCCGCCGGCCGCAAGCTTGGCGGTACCGATGTTCGCGGCCGTGGCCTCGTAAACTGCTTTGGGATAGACCGCGCTGCGTTGCGTTGGGTAAACGTTCATTTTCCATGTTGGATACTTTTTCAGCAGCGCAATCTGGCCGGCTGAAAGCCTGTCCTTGTGTTGATCGGCATTGGCGGCATCAATGGTGAGCTTGGGTTTGTCGTCGGCATAGGGATCGGGATAATGCCCACCGGGCTTGAAACCGGTGACCGGAGTGGTCAGTCCCCCGTTCCAGGCCGGAATGGTGCCGGCACTGTTGGCGGCGGCCTGAGCGCCGAGCGGGGTCAGGTCCCGGCCCAACTCGGCGGTCGAGACAGTGGAAAAACAAAGTAACGTGGCGGTTGCCAGAATTACGGAAAGTTTGGTCTGCGTCATGATTGTTCTCCCGGATCTCGGTGCGGCCGGTTAGAAGGAGTAGCTCAGGCTGACCGCGAGGAAATCGCGATCCTTGAGCGGGTTGGCGCTGCTGGCGTAATCCGCGCTTTGGCCTGCAGGCACAGCGCCCGAATCGGTACCCGAGTAGGTCCGGCCACCCCAGAACCAGGTATAAGCAATGTCGGCCTGTAAGTTCTGACGATAGTTGAAACCGACCCCAAGCGTTCCGGCTTTGGCACCTTCGTTGAATGTAGCGCTTACGCCATCTACGTCATGCGTATAGGCAAGCCGCGGTGACACTGTGACGGCGCCTATTATGTTCGGATAATCGAGCCGACCCACGAGCCGGTAACCCCAGGAGCTGCGCGTGGCGTAGCCTTCCATGTTCGGCTGCGTGGAACCGGATGTCGTCGCGGTGCTGGACCCCACGGCCGGCAGGTACACGCCGGGGCCGGCAAAGAGCACGCCATCAGGTAAATCCTGGCGGTTGTAACCGGCTTCACCCACAACGACAAACTGCTCAGCACCAATGGTTGGGCCAAAGGCCTTGGTGCCGGTAAATTGCACTTGATGCATTTTTACACGCTGATAGCCGGTGATCTCGGTGCCGATGGGCACACTGGCGGCAGGGACTGTCCCACCGGTGAGCTGATTGGCCAACCCACCGGCGGCCAGGATGATTTCGGTAGTAGCAAGCTGCACCGGCTGGTTAGGGCGATAAGACCATTCGCCCTGCCAAGCAACCCCGCCGGCACCAAGCGTATTGAAACTCACACCATAGAGCTTGATGTCCTCAGGGTAATCCGCGAAATAGGTCGCCGGCGCCGTACAGAGTGCCCCGATGGCTCCGCCTGTCAGGATGTTACCGAAATTAGGCGTTAGACATCCACCGATGCCCGCGCTCGCCGCTACGGTGGCACCACCACGAAAAGCGCTGAGATACGGCGTGCGACTGTGATAACGCATGGCGTAAACACCAAACTCGGTATTATTCCATTCTGGCGCAAACAGGCGCATGGCCAATCCGAATTGACCACTGTCGCCAGGGTTACGATCTGCCGACCGTGGCGCCCAAACAGCCGCGGACTGGTTCGCGCCAGGAATAAAAGTTCCCGGGGCAAAGTGCTGATCCACACGCCGACCACTGCCAATGAAGACCTTGTCACCATCATCCGACAACGCATCGGTGGTGCTGAAGAAAGTGCCGCGAGGATCGATGCGGGTCTTGTCCCAGTTGGCGAGCACAACACCTTCAATCGTGATGCTGCTGTTTACTTCCTGCGAGGCCCACAACATGTTCGAAGGGGTCAGCCCCTCCTTGAATTCGGCGCCCGGCACACGCAACTTGGAGACGTCCACCGGATTGATGACGTTGATGCCGTTCAGGATGAACGTGCTCTCACCCCAGCTCACCACCTGACTGCCGAGGCGCAAGTTGAGATTGCGACCGCCCACATCGAAAGTGCCACGAACATACGCATCGAGCAGATCAGCTTCGTCCACTGTGCGGTCACGCGCCAAGGGTCCGAGGAAATTCTTGGTATCGTTGATCGGATCGAAGAAGTAGGTGCCGCGCAAGAACACCCCGTAGTTCTTGTATGTCAGATCGAAATCGTGCGTAGCCTTGACCGCCGAGTAGGCGACACCGCCTTCGTTGTAATTGAGATTGCCGTCATCCGAATTGACGTCGCGTGACGTCCCGCCATTGGTAATACCGATCAGCGACGGATCGCGATCCTGCATGCGCCACGTGGCGCCCAGTGAGAGAGTGGTGTCAAAACTTCCTTTGACCTCGCCTGATTCGCTTTCAAATGAAATGGCGTGGGCCGAACCGGTGGCCAACGCCATGAGCAGGGGAAATATCAGACGATCGGGGAAACGGGACGCAACACAAACGATGATGTTCATGATGGCTCTCCTGGATTACGTTCGCCCCCTTTTCACAGCGAGGGTTACGAAATGGGTGTTGCTACTGTTGGGCAAGGCGCAAGCGACTGGACAGGCTTATGTTTTTTTCCAACAGCGCCAATTTATGGTACCGAAAGAAAGGTATTTGAGAAAGTCGTTTCCGGGGCCTGGGCAGATTATTCGCTAGGGAGAGACGAAGATACAAAATGTTCAACAATCGAGAGAATCGCCCGACCGGGACCGAATCCGGGTAGTGACAGCGCCAAGGAGAAAGGGTGATTCTTGTAGTCCCCGGGCGGATTTCAGGCACTGCCGGGTTTCAGGAGATCAGGGTTGGACCAGCCGGCATCGGGATTGAAACGTGGGCCGTACTCTTGGGATAAACGGTGCAGGCTGTGGCTGATGCCCGTCACCCCCAGACTTTCGACATAGCGCATAGGCCCACCCAGGAAGGGGGCAAAACCGGTGCCGTACACCATGCCGGCATCCACGGCATCGGGTTCCACCACCACGCCCTCGCGCAGGCAGGCGACAGCCTCGTTGAGCAGGCGCAGAACCAGACGTTCCGTTACCGGAACATCCGCGGCGATTTTTTCTGGTGGCGGTGTCTGGCGCTTGCCACGCGCATCGTATTGGTAAAAACCCTGCCCGGACTTGCGGCCAAGATGGCCTTGTCCGACGAGCTCGCGCAGCCGCTCCGGCACATCGATGCGCAAGGGTCCGGCCAACTCTTCCGCCACCGACAGGCAGATATCGAGCCCAACCGTGTCCGCCAGCGTGATCGGACCCATGGGCATTCCGAACTCGGTGGCAGCGTTATCGATCGTCACCAGGCTCACGCCTTCCTCGGCCATTTTCACGGCCTCGAGGAGATAAGGCATAAGGATGCGATTGACGAGAAACCCCGGGCTACTTTTGACATCGAGTGGAAGACGTTCGATGGCACCGGTGAAGGCGCGCGCGCGTCCCAGCGCGGCTTCCGATGTTTGAGCGCCACGCACGATTTCCACCAGCTGCATTTTTGCCACCGGATTGAAGAAGTGCAGCCCGACCAGACGCGACGGATCCTTCAAGGCCTCACCGATCACTTCCAGCGGAATGCTCGAGGTGTTGGTGGCAAGCAAAGCCTGCGGACGGACCTTTTGCTCCACCGCGCGGAACAACTCCTGCTTGGGTCCGATCTTTTCCACGATGGCTTCGATAACGAGGTCGGCGCGCTTCAGCCCATGGCCTTCCAGATCCGGCATGAACCGGTCCATGGCTTCCTGCACCGCGCGCGGGTCCTTGAGCTTGGATTTGAAAAACCCGTGCGCCTTCTTGACCGCGCGCGCGAGTATCTCCGGCTCGCGATCTTGCAGACTGACACGGAAGCCCTTGTTTGCCGCCCAGATGGCGATATCCGCGCCCATCACGCCGGCGCCGATGACGTGCACGTGCTCGATATCATGAGCCTGTGCCTTGCCGTGACGCTTGAGCGCCTCGCCCAGCAGAAACACATGCACCAGATTGCGGCTGGTGCGTCCCACCAACAGTTCGCCGAGCGATTCCGCCTCCCGGTCTTCCCGGGCCTGATCACGCCACAGATCGAGAATGCGCCACGGCGCGGGATAATGATCGGGATGCGCCTTGCGCCGCACGCGCCCCGCCATCAACTTCACCACCCAGGAACGCAACGGTTTCCACGCGGGCACACGCTGATACCACGGTGCTTTCCGCGGCGGCGGATTCTGTTTCAGGAACGCCACGGCCGCGTTCATCAGGTGACGTTCCGGCACCAACTCATCGACCAGGCCGCGTCGACGCGCCTCGCGTGCGGACAGCGCGCGGCCGGTCAGCATCATGTCGAGCGCGGTCAGGTCGCCTACCAGCGGCGGCAGTCTCACCGTGCCCGCGAAACCCGGGTGGATGCCGAGACGCACTTCGGGCAGACCGAGACGTGTGCCGGGATCGTCGCGGGCAATGCGATAGGTGCAGGCCAACGCCAGCTCCAGCCCGCCACCCAGACAGAAACCGTGAATCACCGCGACCGAGGGATAGGGCAGGCTCTCCAGGCGCGAGAACACCTGCTGACCGAGCTGGGCCAACTCGGTCGCCTGCGCGGGGTCGTCTATTTTTTCGAACTCACGCACATCGGCGCCAGCGATGAAACCCGAGGCCTTGCCCGAACAGAGGATCACCCCCGCGAGCATTTTGGTTTCGAGTTCCTCGAGGTGTTTGTCGAATTCGTTCAGGACTTCCTGCGACAAGACATTGGCCGACTGACCCTGCACGTCGAGCGTCAACACGGCATGATCGCCCTGATAATCGAGTCGCCAATGACTCATGACTTTCCGCCCTCGGCCCGCAACAGCATGGCACCACCCTGCCCGCCGCCGATGCATAAAGTCGCGATACCCTGCCCGCCGCCCTGACGCCGCAACGCGTGCAGCAGGTGCAACACAATGCGCGCGCCGCTCGCGCCCACGGGATGGCCGTTGGCGATGGCGCCGCCCTCGGGGTTCAGGCGCTCCGGGTCCATGGCGCCAAGCGGCTTGTCCAGACCCAGTTTCTCACGCGCGTATTGCGCACTATCCCACGCCGCCTGGCACCCCAGAACCTGCGCGGCAAAGGCCTCATTCAGCTCCATCTGTTGCAAGTCGCGCATTTTCATCTTTTGACGCGCCAACAGTTGCGCGACCGCATGCGCCGGCCCGAGACCCATCTGGCTCGGGTCCACGCCGGCCCATTCATGATCCATCCACTCCCCGAGTACGGACAGTCCATGCTTCTTTACTGCTTCTTCGCTCGCGAGCAGCAACATGGCCGCGCCGTCGGTAACTTGCGAGCTGTTGCCGGAGGTCACCTGCCCATACTTTCGGTCGAACACCGGTCGAAGTTTTCCCAGCTGTTCAAGATCGGTGTCGCGGCGCAGGCCGGTGTCTTCGGTGAAAAAATTTTCCTTCGTGTCATACAACGTCTCGACTTCCACGTTCATGACGCCGGCATCGAACGCCGCCGCCAGCCGCTTGTGACTGTTGAGCGCGTACACGTCCTGACTTTCGCGTGTGATGCCGAAACGGTGCGCGACTATTTCCGCGGTTTGACCCATGGACAGTTTCACCAGCGGGTCGGTCAGACCCAGTAGCAGGGCATACACCGGTTTCAGGAGCGAGGGACGAAACCGCGCCAGGGCCACGAGACGATCCAGCGGGTTGCGCGCGCGCAGCATTTTCCCAAGCCAGCCGCTCATGGCGTTGTTCCACTGGATGGGCGCGCGGCTCATAGCCTCGGTACCACCGGCCAGCACGATGTGGGCGCGGCCGAGCAAGATGCGTTCAGCCGCCGAGGCCACTGACTGCAGGCCTGAGGCGCAATTGCGTTGCACCGTGTGCGCCGGCACGCGCTTGCCACAGCCGAGACGCAGTGCAATCAGGCGCGCGATATTGGCCTCGTCCGCCGCCGGGATGACGCAACCGACAATGACTTCATCAATCTGCGAGGCCGGAAAAGGCTGGCGCGCCAGCACCGGCCGCGCGCACGCGACCGCCAGGTCGGAGGCCGAAAACGGCCCCGGCTCGGTGCGCGCCTTCAGAAACGGCGTGCGGGCGCCATCGACGATGAAAACTCGGTTCATGTAACTACCTTAAAATAAGAAACAAAACAAAATGGACAGGATTCACAGGATTAACAAGATTAAAAAAGAACATGTTCTAAATAATCCTGTAAATCCTGTTAATCCTGTCAATTAAATTTTTTCAAAATCATCCACCGCGATCACTTCGCGCCGGGCGGCGTAGGCCGTGCGTACGAGTTTCGCCTCGGCGGCACTCAATACATTCCGCGCCACGGCGGCTTTCACCTGCGCCTCGTGGTCGCCGAGTAGCATAGGAGTATCTTCAACCAGCTTGGCCAGTTTGCGCTCCAGCAGTTCCGCGGCGATGACTTTGGGCAGCGCGTCCTCGAGCCGGCCCAACGCTTCGCGGGTTGTCGTCGGCAGATAAATTCCGCGTGTCAGGCGGTCGCGCGCCGCCGAGGTCTCCAGCAGCAGCACGGCGCAGTCGTGATTCATCCTGTCGTCCGGCACAGGGTTGCGCCGTCCGAACGGAAACACCATCCCGCCCATGAGCCAGGCTAGAAAAGCATTGGGGAAATTCTTTAGAATCACCACCAGCATCTTCTCGGCTTCGTGCAGGCAGTACTGGCAGGCGTAGCGCATCAGCGGAATATCTTCCACCGGACGGCCATCGTCCTCGAAACGTTTGATCACTGCCGAGGCGAGATACATGTAGCTCAAAACATCGGCAAAGCGGCCGGAAATTTTTTCTTTGCGCTTGAGCGAGCCACCCAGCGTCAACATGGCGATGTCGGAAATCAACGCGAAAGCGGATGACAAGCGTGTGAGTCGCTGCACATAGCGCAGGGTGGGCCCGTCCACGGGCGTTCGCACCAGGCGCGCGCTGGTGAGACCGAGCCAGAAAGCGCGCGCCACATTGCTGATCGTATAGCGGATGTGTCCGAAAATGGCTTCATCGAAATTCTTCACAGCGAGCTTGGTGTCCGGCTCTGCCACCGCGCGCATTTCCTGCAGCACGTAGGGGTGGCAACGCACCGCTCCCTGACCATAAATAATGAGCGCACGCGTAAGCAGGTTGGCGCCTTCGACCGTGATGCTGATGGGCAGCGCCTGATACACGCGCCCCATGAAATTGCGCGGCCCGAGACAGATGCCGGACCCGCCCTGGATGTCCATGGCGTCGTTGACCACGCGGCGCATGTGCTCGGTGAGCTGGTACTTGACGATGGCCGAGGCCACCGAGGGTTTTTCGCCCATGTCCACGGCGCGTGCCGTGAGCGTGCGCGCCGCGTCCATCATATAAGTGTATCCAGCCATGCGCCCGAGTCCCTCTTCCACGGCCTCGAACTTGCCGATCGGCAGCTTGAACTGGCGGCGGATGCGGGCATAGGCGCCGGTGGCGCGGCAGGCCACCATACCGGCGCCGACGGAAAGCGCGGGCAGGGAAATCGAGCGGCCGGCGGCGAGCGAGTCCATGAGCATGCGCCAACCCTGGCCCACACGTTCGCGTCCGCCGATCACCCAGTCGAGCGGAATAAAAACATCCTCGCCCCAGTTAGGTCCGTTCTGAAACGGAATGTTGAGCGGGTTGTGGCGTGTACCGATTTTGACACCGGGCGTGTTGGTCGGGATCAGCGCCAGCGTGATGCCAAGATCTTCCTCGCTGCCCAGCAGATTGTCCGGGTCGAATAAACGGAACGCGAGCCCGAGCACGGTGGCCACCGGGCCGAGCGTGATATAGCGCTTCTCCCAATTGAGACGAATGCCCAGCACATTTTTCTTTCCCTTGAACGTGCCGCGACAGACTATGCCGCGGTCCGGCATGCTGCCGGCATCCGAGCCGGCCTCGGGGCCGGTGAGGGCGAAGCACGGCACTTCTTTGCCGCGCGCCAGGCGCGGGAGATACTGTTTCTTCTGCTGGTCCGTGCCGTAGTGCAGCAGCAACTCTGCCGGACCGAGCGAGTTTGGCACCATGATGGTGACACCGGCGGTTATCGAGCGGCTGGCGACCTTCACTACCACCGCCGAATGCGCCTGCGCGGAAAATTCCAGGCCGCCATATTTCTTCGGGATGATCATGCCGAAGAAACCCTCGTCCTTCATGAAACGCCACACTTTCGGCGGCAGGTCGCGCTGCTCGTGCGTGATCTGCCAGTCGTCGAGCATGGCGCACAATTTTTCCACCGGACCGTCGAGGAAGGCCTGCTCCGCATCGGACAGCGACGGTTGCGGGAGATTGAACAACTGGTCCCAATCGGGATCGCCGCCAAACAGCTCGGCCTCCCACCACACGGTACCGGCCTCGAGTGCCTCGCGCTCGGTGTCCGACATCGCCGGCATGATTTTCTTGAACACGCGCAGCAACGGGGCGCTGATCAAGGCGCGGCGCAACGGCGGCATGGCCAGCGGAATGAAAAGGATCAGGAAAAGCGCCAGAACCAACAGCGACACCGTGGGAGATGGATCGGTAAAGGCATCCCACAGGGCCATGGCAGCCGCGAGCACCATGGCCCACACCAGTCCCGGGACGCGCTGGGCCGCGAGTCCCCAGATTATCACCACGGCAATCAGTATCCAGACGGCGGTATTCATAATTTCCCTGCCTTGGGCATCTTTATTCCCTGATTTTTCGGAGCAGCCAGTGCCCTTCCATTGTAGTCCACAGCCCGTCCCGGGCGCTGATTCGGGGTGAAACGGCTCTCAGATCTGGATCATTTCAAAATCAGACTTGGCCGCGCCGCAATCGGGACATTTCCAGTTCTCCGGGACATCCTCCCAGCGTGTTCCGGGGGGAATACCGTCCTCCGGCCGGCCTTTTTCTTCCTCATAAACATAACCGCAGATCACGCACATGTACGACTTCATTCCTGCCTCTCAATGCCGGTGAAGGGGACGATGGGCAATGATCGCATTTTCATCTTCATGGTGAAACCTCAGGGGCGGCGGTAGAATTCCCGCGATGTCAGATCGCGTCGCGGTGGTGTTGTGCAACCTGGGAGGTCCGGATTCGCTGGCAGCGGTGCGCCCGTTTCTGTTCAACCTTTTTTCCGACCCGGATATCTTCCGCCTGCCGCTCGGCTGGCTCACGCAGCGCCCGTTCGCGAGCCTGATCGCGTGGCGTCGCGCTCCCGAGGCCGCCCATGGCTACGCCGCCATCGGCGGCAAATCCCCGATACTCGAATACACGCAGGCGCAGGCCGGCGCCTTGCAAAAGGTACTCGACGGCGCAGGCCAATTCGATGTGCACGTGTGCATGCGTTACTGGCATCCGCTGACCGATGCCGTGGTGGCGACGCTCAAGCAGAAAAACTACGCGCGCGTCATTCTGCTGCCGCTATACCCGCACTATTCCATCACCACGACCGGTAGCGCCTATAACGAATTCCAGCGCCAGTGCGAGCGACAGCATTACCAACCCGCCGTGACCCTGGTACGACAATGGTACGACCAGCCCGATTACCAGGCCGCGATCGTGGAGACGCTGCGTGCCGAACTGAAAAAATTTCCCGACCCCGATCCGGCGCGTATCGAATTATTGTTTTCAGCGCATGGCCTGCCGCAGAAAATCGTCGACGGCGGCGATCCCTACGAGCGCCAGATCCGCGCCACGTTCGATGCCGTGCGCACACAACTGGGGTGGCCAAACACGACACTGTGTTACCAGAGCCGGGTCGGGCCGCTCGAATGGTTGCGGCCCTACATACAGGACGTGATCCGCGACAAGGCCGCTAAAGGCGCGAAACAGATGTTGGTGTATCCCATCGCCTTCGTGTCGGACCACGTCGAAACCCTGTTCGAGCTCGGCATCACCTACGCCGAGCTGGCGCGCGCGCAGGGCATTACACACTACCGCGTGACTCCAGCACTCAACAACCATCCGCGCTTCATCGCAGCGCTGAAATCACTCGTGCTCAACGCGGCGTCGACGCCATGAACAATTCCACACCGCCCGTGGTTCTGGTTTTTGCCGGCAGCGACCCCACCGGCGGCGCCGGCATCGTCGCCGACGTGCTGACGCTGGCGAGCCTCGGCTGCCACCCGGCCGTGGTCGTCACCGCCGTCACCGCGCAGGACACCCGTGGCATCAAGCAATTCACTTGCACCGATACCGAGCTGGTCATCGCACAGGCGCGTGCCGTACTCGAAGACATGCCGGTGGCGGCTTTCAAGATCGGCATGCTCGGCAGCAGCGAAATCGCCACCGCCGTGTCTGGCATCGTCGCGGATTATCCTGACATCCCGCTCATTCTCGACCCGATCCAACGCTCGGGACGCGGCGATGCGCTCGCCGACAGCATGCTCGACGGCGCGCTGCGCAGCCTGCTGATCCCGCAGAGCACCCTGATCACGCCGAACAGCCTGGAGGCACGCTTGCTCGCGCCCGGTGCCGACACGCTCGATGCCTGCGCGCAGGAATTAATGTCGCTTGAGTGCGAATACGTGCTCATCACCGGCACGCACGAGAAAACACCTGAGGTCATCCACCGGATGTACGGCAACTTGCGCCAGCTCGAAACCTTCGTGTTCGAACGCCTGCCCGGGAGCTATCACGGCTCGGGCTGCACGCTGGCCTCCGCCTGTGCCGCCTCCCTCGCGCACGGGCTCGACCCGGTCAACGCCGTGGGCGAGGCGCTGCGTTACACCTGGGAATCTCTGAAGCACGGTTTTCGCCCGGGCATGGGGCAGTCGTTGCCAAACCGGCTGTACTGGGCGTGGGAGATTGATGAGCCGGAAAATGGCGAAGGTTGACAATATCGCATCTTAGGTTGACAATCATTCAGACAAAGGTTGTCAATTGATGCGGCGCTATTTTTATGACCAAAGTGCGGATGCGGGGTGAGGCGGTAAGAAAATTCATCCTCGCCAACGTGGAAAAACATCCGGCGGACATCGCCCGGATGGCGGCGGACAAGTTCGGCATCACCCGGCAGGCGCTAAGCAAACACCTCCAGAAGCTGGTCGGCGAGCACGCGCTCAAGCAACTCGGCAAAACCAGAAATCGCACCTACCGGCTGGCGCCGCTGGCCCATTGGCACAAGACTTTTCCCCTCACGAAAACACTGGCGGAGGATCGGGTCTGGAGAGAGGACGTCGCGCCCTCGCTGGGCCAAGTGCCCCAGAACGTTCTGGAGATATGGCACTACGGTTTCACGGAAATCTTCAACAATGCCATTGATCACTCGGAAGGCACCCTGATCGCCGTTGATTTCCGCAAGACCGCGTCCACCACGCAGATCGCGATCCATGACAACGGCGTCGGCATTTTCAAGAAGATTCAAGCGGCCCTGGGACTGATTGACGAGCGCCACGCGGTACTGGAATTGGCGAAGGGCAAACTGACCACCGATCCCGCCCGCCACACGGGCGAGGGAATCTTTTTTGCATCGCGCATGTTCGACGACTTCGAAATCCTGTCGGGAGGCATCCATTTCTCGCACCAGTTCGACAAGAGAGAGGACTGGATACTGGAGCGAGACCGCTTCTCTTCCGGCACGGCGGTGTGGATGAAACTCAACAATCACACGGCGCGAACCACGAAAAAGGTTTTCGACAAATTTACTTCGGGAGAGGATTACGGATTCACGAAAACGGTTGTGCCGGTAAAGCTGGCGCAATACGGTGACGAAAACCTGGTATCCCGCTCGCAGGCCAAAAGGCTGCTGGCCCGGGTTGAGCGGTTCGAGACGGTGATTCTTGATTTCAACGGCGTGGCGTCCATCGGGCAGGCATTTGCCGACGAAATTTTCAGGGTATTCGCCGCGCAGTACCCGAATGTGGCGCTGCTTGAACTGAATGCCAACTCAGCGGTGAAGCGCATGGTCAGCCGCGCGCGCGTCAACGCTAAACCATAACGCCGCCTTAACCGCGCGGCGAACCGGCTGTACTGGGCGTGGGAAATGGATGAACCCGAAGACGGCGGGGATGACTGACGCCCGGTGTGAGCGACACCGGCCAGTGAGGTTTCAGTAAAAAAGGGTAGCGTCCCCTTGTATTTCTTTTATCTGCAATTTGGATGGGTTGAATTTCCCCTGCAGAGTTCTCTCGTTATATCTCGCATGCCCGCAGCGAACCCTCGCTGATAAACCGATGCACTGCCGCCCGGACTACCTGGATCTCCCGGACATCCAGGATAGCCTGGGTATCCCATTCCGAACGTTTCTGACCCTGCTCTATGCCCGTCGCGGTGACCATCGCAGTAGGAGCCCGCATTGGCGTGTACATCGCTGGAGGTAACGAAAGGCGAGATAGTCAAGATGATCGCTACGAGGGCGAAACTTGCGACTAGCTTCATGGATATGTCCTTTCTTCGGGTGGTTAAGGAGATATGCACTGTACTGGATTGCAGACCTACCGCCGCCCTTGAGCGGCGCGGGCTAAAATCGTAACAGGAAACGCTCCGTCGTCACACCGCATGATCTTCCCCCACCAAAGTGGACGGTTCATTGCGCCACCAATCTCTCATATTCTGCGGGTGTGTGGTAGTCGATCCCCGAATGCAGGGTTAGGCTGGTAATGTTTGATTGTTAGAACTGGCTCCGTGCTTTACCTCTTCGGCCTTTGACACTACTTGCCGATGACATCCTTATAGATCGTCTTTTCGTCGCACTCTCTTGACATTTTGGCGAATTCAAGCATACCGGCCCAGTCTTCACTAGGTCCCAGTCGCTTAAAGCCTTCACGCCTACACTGGTCAGATAATGCCTTTCTCAATAAGAACTCACTTTTTGATACACGAGCCAAGTTGGCTTCCATATTGTCATTCAATTCCGCGAATACGGGATCCCTATCATATAGCCCGAATGCCTTTAGCTCAGAATAGCTAAGAATCTTAATATTCTCTGGAGGTATCAGCTTCATGCTTTCATAAAGAGAACTTGGAATATTCATTTCACGAAGATATGCGGAGACATCTGCTCCCAATTTCGTTGTCCTGGTCTGCAATTCTTCAAATGAAACAGCATCCGTATCTATCGAATACGGTCGATGAATACCCACAGGACCCCCGGAGAAAGTCGACCGCTTTACTGCTCCCGCCAATAAAAAGACACAAGAGTCCATACATTTACCAGACCAACCTACCTGAGCATGTACGCGTGCTTTGCGAAACATACGCCCAATAGTCATAGCTGCGTACACGTCCCCGCCTTCACTATCGAGCGAGACCCAGTATCCCTCATCGTAGGGATTGGGTTTATACCACTGTGGCGTTGGATTCTTCTTGAAATAGTTTTTGTCCAAATAGGGCGCCAAAAGTTTCCGAAAAATAGGCACATCGTTTTTTGAAATTGGGCCTCGTAACGAAACGCCTGGGACGCCGCGTGGCAACACCCCTTCATTCATTAACTTATCGTATTCAGATTGCCATATCCAAATTGATGAGTTTCCAATGCGAACTTGATTTCGCCTAATTTCTTCATTTGCCCTTTTTTGGTCAGCTGTGACGACAGGAGGTTGCCATGCTTCATCTGCGTAGACGTGTATTGAGCAACCCAGAAGAGAGATGCACAAAAGCCAGCGAAATCCAAGAAAATAACCACCAGTCATTGCGGCCTCCAGAATGGAAATGTGCGCCGAAAATTCAACACTTTGATCACACCAGCCGAATTATCCGCAGCCTCTGCACCTTGCGGCCTAACGAGACTGTAGAAAAAGTCCCTTTTCGGACCCCAACCCACCAGAAGCGACACAGTGCGATGAAACTGCCGTCGTGTCGACAGATTTCAACGATGTGTGCAAATACCCATCACGCAGGCTCTGGCGCATTTCTGTCTGCATCTCCATTTCGGTCAAGGAATTAGCCTCTGCCTCATGATTGAGCAAATTTGTGCTCGTCAAGGGGTTTTCCTACAGTCTCAACGTTCCGCATAACCCGCCTGCGACGGCGGCGTTAATGCGGTGGTTAGGGCAGCGGCTCATGAACACAGTCCCACGCTTGCAATCCCTCGGAGATAGCAGCCTTTGCGAGTCTCTTGTCGGCAGTTACGAGTGTGGGACGAGACTCACCCTCCAGTGGCGCATACATCCCGTGCTTCAGGGTCAGCAGTTGGAATGCGTCGGATATGTCAAGGCAATGTTTCGTAGCCAGCGCCTCGGCTTGATCGTAGACGTCCCTCTCAAAAATGCCTATGTCCTCCACTTCGAGCGTACTTGTGCGTGCGCGGGCGACGAGTTCTTCGCAAGCCGCCAGATATTGCTCCTGGGACAGGCGTCCGTGTGTCCACTTTCCCTTCAAGACCCCAAGCGCCTCCATAAAGCAGAGCGAGGTTGTCGAAAGGACCGCCCTGCCGCAGTAAGCCCGGAGCTTCTGGCTGTGATCCTCTTCGATGGCCAGTTTCACGAGCGCCGAGGCGTCAAGGTACTGAGTGCGGATGTACTGCATTGGTTTGTTGCCCTAACGAGACTGTAGGAAAACTCTGTTTTCGGACCTTGTCTTACCAGAATCCGCACAGCGCAACAAAAGTGTTGTTGTGCCCGTAAAGCTCAACGATAGCGAAAAATGCCATCGGTGAAGGCTCTGACGCGGTTCTAAGTGAGTTTCCATTTTGATCCAGTACTTTTGTCACTGCCTATTGTTTGAGCAAACAGGT
This sequence comes from Sulfuricaulis sp., assembly GCF_024653915.1. Lineage (NCBI taxonomy): Bacteria > Pseudomonadati > Pseudomonadota > Gammaproteobacteria > Acidiferrobacterales > Acidiferrobacteraceae > Sulfuricaulis > Sulfuricaulis sp. Next base: position 185,384 of record NZ_JANLGY010000022.1, read on the forward strand.
GCCAATTTAGGGTTTTCCTACAGTCTCAACGTTCAAATTGAGGGCCAGCCCGCTGTTGGGGCTGTCTCTCTCGAATGTAGTGTTCGAAGAAAAAGAAAAAGGGGACGCTACCACTGCTGTCCCACTTAACTTTTTAATCACAGACCGGCGGATCAAAACTGAACGGATATGGGCGGAATATACCGGGTTTATTGGGTTCGTCGGTTTCGCCCCTTGACCCAACCAACGCTTTCTCGAATTCATGTTGGTGTTGGACCTTATGCGTCCTGGCCTCTACGAATCAGGCTATTCAAGGAGGAAGCGCAGTAATTAAGTGGGACAGCAGTGGGACGCTACCCTTATTTTTCCAAGCATTGCGCGCCGACCAACTTAAATTCGATCTCAGTTTCAGTGCCCCCATATAAGCTGGCATACTACGCCGCATAATTTGAGTGGTCAAAAAATGGTCAATAAATCACGTATCGCCGGACTCTACGCCATAGCCGACACTCAGTACCTCGACGACGCGCGCCTGTTGCCGGCCGTGGGCAAGGCTATTGCGGGCGGGGCGCGTGTCATTCAATATCGAGATAAGCAGCATGTTGCCGATTCACGTCTCGGGCAGGCAAAAGAGATCGCCAAGCTCTGCCGGCAACATGGAGCGCTGTTCATTATTAATGACGATCTCGATTTAGCGTTAAAGACACAGGCCGACGGCGTGCACTTGGGGCGGGAGGATGCCGCGCTTGCCAAAGCGCGCGAACGACTTGGGCCACGGACAATTATCGGCGTGTCCTGCTACAACGAACTCGCGCGCGCGGAGACGGCACAGGCACAAGGCGCAGATTACATTGCCTTCGGCCGTTTTTTCCCCTCACGCACCAAGCCGCAGGCCGTACAGGCCAGCCTCGATCTTTTGCGCGAAGCGAAAAAGAAACTGCGTATTCCCGTCGTTGCCATTGGCGGCATTACCCCGGAAAATGGCGCCGCACTGATCGCGGCCGGGGCCGATGCGCTGGCCGTTATCGAGGGCGTGTTCGGCCAGCCGGATATCCGGGCCGCGGCTGAGCGTTATGCGCGGTTGTTTAACAATTAATCCTGTCTATTTATTTACGAAACCATGACCACCTCCTCCGATCTTTTCAAACGCGCGCAGAAAGTCATCCCCGGCGGTGTCAACTCGCCAGTGCGCGCATTCAAGAGTGTGGGCGGCGATCCGATTTTCTTCGCGCGGGGTCAGGGTGCGTATGTGCTCGACGAGGACGGCAAGCGTTACATCGACTACGTCGGCTCCTGGGGACCCATGATCCTGGGCCATGCCCACCCCAAAGTCATGGCGGCGGTAAAGGAAGCGATGGAACACGGCTTGGGCTTCGGTGCGCCGACGCGCATCGAGGTCGAAATGGCCGAATTTATCTGCCGGCTCGTGCCCTCGATCAAGAAAGTCCGCATGGTCAGCTCCGGCACCGAGGCCACCATGAGCGCCATTCGCCTGGCGCGCGGCTTTACCGGGCGCGACAAGATCGTCAAGTTCGAGGGCTGCTATCACGGCCATGCCGATTCACTGCTGGTAAAGGCCGGCTCCGGCGCGCTGACCCTTGGCGTACCGACTTCGCCCGGCGTGCCGGCGGACCTCGCCAAACACACGCTCACGCTCGAATACAACAATGCCGCGCAGGTGCGCGAGCTGTTCGGCAAGACAGGGAAAGATATCGCCTGTGTGATTGTCGAACCGGTGGCCGGCAACATGAATTGCGTGCCCCCTGTGAAAGGCTTCCTCGAAACGCTGCGAGAGGAATGTTCAAATCACGATGCGGTACTGATCTTCGATGAGGTCATGACCGGCTTTCGCGTGGCGCTCGGCGGGGCGCAGGCGCACTTTGGCATCCAGCCCGACCTCACCACGCTCGGCAAGATTATCGGCGGCGGCCTGCCGGTGGGGGCCTTTGGCGGACGCGCCGACATCATGAGCCGCCTCGCCCCGGAAGGTCCGGTGTATCAGGCCGGGACGCTGTCGGGCAATCCGGTGTCGCTCGCGGCCGGGCTGGCCACGCTCAAAGAGATTTCAAAGATGGGATTCTTCGAGGCACTGACAGCAAAAACTGCCATGCTGACGCGTGGCCTCGCTGAGCGTGCCGGGCATGCCGGCGTGCCGCTGGCCACTCAATGCGTCGGGGGAATGTTCGGGATTTTCTTTACGAAGGAAACCGTGGTATCGAGCTTCGCACAAGTCATGGCCTGCGATGTCGATCGATTCAAAAAGTTTTTTCACGGGATGCTGCGCGAGGGCGTGTATCTGGCGCCGTCCGCCTTCGAGGCCGGTTTCGTCTCGGCGGCACATACGGAATCGGATATCAATGACACGCTGGATAAAGCGGAAAAGGTTTTCAGGACGCTTTAAAAACAAAACGGGCCGGTGGTCCGGCCCGCGTGTGCACCCCGCACAACAGTTCTTTTGTCCCTTTAGCTAAGCAACCAGCACATCCTGTGCGGTTGCTTAGCTGACCAGTATATTCTCGGAAGCGAATCTGACCGTGGCAACTTGCGGGCGGATGGCCTCGTCGCTGAGGGCGATGTCCACTCCAAGGATGGCAACCAGGTTGTCATGATCGCGCACACCCGGCAGTTCTTCGCGCAGGTACCCGTAGTGGGTTTCGTTCATGTACACGACGTTCGGTCGAGCACCGTGGACGTCTGCGTAATCATTTACCAGGTTTACGATGTGGCTCAACATGGTTTGCTCCTTAGTTGCCCTGTTTTGGGCCGTCTGGAATCTCGCGTTACGCCTCTCGTGATTCCGTGCTTCTCACTACTGGAAAGAGCAATACTCATGCCATGCTGGTTGCCCAGCTAACTTGTTGAAATTGGATGCTATTTATCGCCCAAGCGGATGACGTGTTTGGGCGTTGGGGCTGGCAAAGGCCGGACAATGGCCGGCACCTGCCGCCGCACGGCATAAAACAGTCTGCCGTGCCGGTATGACAGCGGGATGAAGGGGGAGTTTTACTTGAAGATTTACTTAATCAGTGCAGACCGGCCATGTATTCCGAGACCGCCTTGATTTCCTGCTCCGACATGCGGAAAGCGATGCGAGTCATGATGTCACCGTCGTTGGTCCGGCTACCGGTCTTGAAGGCAAGGAGTTGTCTGTTGGTATAGGCGGCGTTCTGCCCGGAAACCTTGGGGAAACGCGGCGGGATGCCGTGGCCCGTGGGGCCGTGACAACTCATGCACGCAGACACACCCATCTTGGCATTGCCGCCACGGTAGGTTTTCTCGCCCAGCTTGGCGAGTTGCGCGTCACGCGCAGCGCCCGGCTTGGCCTTGAGGCTCTCATAGTATGCCCCAATATTTTTCATGTCGGTCTTGCTGAGGGCCGCGGCCATGCCGGCCATGATGGGGTCCTTGCGCGCGCCGGATTTGAAATCGCCGAGCTGCTTGGCGATATATTCCGCATCCTGGCCCGCCAGCTTGGGCCACAGGGGGTCCGCGCCGCCGTTGCCATCCGCCCCGTGACAACCTGCGCACACCGCTGCCTTGGCCTGGCCGGCCGCGACATTGCCGCCCGCGGCTTGCGCCGACGCGATCATAACCAGCCACAAGCTCATTGCAGTGGCGACAGAAAACAGATTCTTCATAAAACCCCCATGAGAAAACGACAGAAACCGGGTTGATTTTCGGATCGCGCGGCGGCGAGGGCGGAAATCACAGGCCGGCTTTATATACCACAGTCCGCTTCCCGGTCAATTTACAAGGTCAATTTAGAAACGAAAAAACTTAAAGAAAGTATTGAGCCACGGGGGACACGGGGGGAAACGAATGGATCAGGTCCGATTGACCTTGTTGATATCCCCGTGCACCCCGTGGTTGGAGTTCTTTTGCTACGTTTTTATAAAAAAAAGCCCCGGAGACAAGGGGAGAGTGTCCGGGGCCGAACATGTCCCGGATGATGTGCATCCGGAACGTGCCCCGCTCAGGGAGGTGGAGCGGGGCAAAACGAATCCAATTCGTCCGCCATTATGACGCACCGCTCCGGGATTAGTTCAAGCCTTTTCGTTCCGGATAGTAAAACTTGGCGCGCCGCATCACGCATACTTCGTGGGTGTTTGTCCGCCTCCGATCGCGAATCGCGAATGGCGGCGCGCTAATGTGCCTCGTCCCAGTTGCCACCCACACCAATATCCACCACCAGCGGCACGGCCAACTTCGCTACACCGCTCATGGCCTGGCGCACATGTTCGCGCGCGGTATCCACCGCATCCTCGGCCACTTCGAATACCAGCTCGTCGTGCACCTGCATGATCATGCGGATGTCGAGGCCGGATAACGGGATCCAGCGATCCACCACGATCATCGCGCGCTTGATGAGATCCGCCGCCGTACCCTGCATGGGGGCATTGATCGCGGCGCGCTCGGCGGCCTGTCGCCGGTTCATGTTGGCGGCATTGATTTCGGATGTGTGCAGCCGTCGGCCGAACAGCGTCTCGACATAGCCCTGACGCCGCGCGGTCACGCGCGTGCGTTCCATGAAATCGCGCACGCCGGGGTAACGCGTGAAATAGCGCTCGACGTATTCTTGCGCCGCCACGCGCTCGATGTGTAGTTGCTTCGCCAACCCGAAGGCTGACATGCCGTAGATGAGACCAAAGTTGATGGCTTTGGCGGCGCGACGCATGTCATCGCTCACGCCGTCGGGCGCCACGCCGAACACTTCCGCGGCGGTCGCGCGGTGCACATCGCGATTCTCGGCAAAGGCCTGGATCAGCCCCTTGTCTCCGGAAAGATGCGCCATGATACGCAGCTCGATCTGCGAGTAGTCCGCGGACATGATCTTGTACCCGGGCGCGGCGATGAACGCCTGGCGGATGCGCCGACCTTCGGCGGTGCGCACCGGGATGTTTTGCAGGTTCGGATCGGTCGAGGACAGGCGCCCGGTCGCCGCCACCGCTTGATGATACGAGGTGTGTACGCGCCCGGTCTTCGGGTCGATCATTTCCGGCAGCTTGTCGGTGTAGGTGGACTTGAGCTTGGAGAAGCTGCGGAAATCAAGGATGAGTTGCGGCAACGGATAGTCGAGCGCCAGTTCCTGCAACACCTCTTCCGCCGTGGAGGGCTGACCGGTGGGCGTCTTCTTGAGCACTGGCAGCTTGTGCTTGTCGTAAAGAATTTCCTGGATCTGCTTGGGCGAACCGATGTTGAACGGCTGGCCCGCGAGCTTGTGCGCCTCGCCTTCGATCTCCAGCACGCGCTTGCCGAGCTCGTTGCCCTGCGAGCGCAGCATGGCGACGTCGATCAACACGCCGTGCCGTTCCATGCGCGCCAACACCGGCACCAGCGGCATTTCAATTTCGTCGAAGAGCTTTACCAGCGTCGGCGTTTCACTCAGACGCGGCCACAGATGTTCGTGCAGGCGCAGCGTGATGTCGGCATCCTCGGCGGCATAGGCCGTGGCCGTATCCAGCGGCACCTCGCTGAAATTGATTTGGTGCTTGCCTTTGCCCGCGACCTCTTCGTATTTGACGGTCTTGTAACCAAGGTACTTGAGCGCGAGTGAATCCATGTCGTGGCGCGAGGCGGTCGAATCCAGCACATAGGATTCGAGCATGGTGTCGTAGCGCATGCCGGCCAGTTGGATGTCGTAATTGGCCAGCACGCTCATATCGTATTTTAAATTCTGCCCGACCTTGAGACGGCCTTCGTCTTCCAGCAGCGGTTTCAGCTTTTCGAGCACGGCTTCGCGCGACAACTGCTCCGGCGCCCCGGGATAATGATGCGCCAGCGGCACGTAGGCGCCGTCCCCGGCACGGTCGGTAAACGAAACACCCACGATCTCGGCCTGGAGTGCGTCGAGGCTGGTGGTCTCGGTATCGAAGGCAAACAGCTTCGCTTTCTCAAGCCGCGTCAGCCACACTTCCAGCACCTTCATGTCGGTGATCATCTGATAGTTTGCGTTTACGGTCGCCGGTGTGGGCGCGGCCGTGGGGGCATTGGCGCCGCCCAGCTCGGCCAGCCACGACTTGAACTCGAGGTGCGCGAACAACTCACGCAAACGCGCGGTATCCGGTGGCGTGCGCTTGAGGTCGCCGGGCTGGAGTTTTAAATCCACGTCGCACTTGATGGTGGCCAGCTGGTGTGACATCGGCAGATGCCCGATGGCCCCGCGCAGGCTTTCGCCCACCCGTCCGTCAATCTCGTTCGCGTGCGCCACTATTTGTTCGAGCGAACCATATTCCTGCAGCCACTTGGCCGCCGTCTTGGGGCCGACACTGGGCACGCCGGGAATGTTATCGGAGGTGTCACCGACGAGCGTGAGAAAATCCACTATCTGTTCCGGGGTCACGCCGAATTTCGCCACCACCGCCTCGCGGTCGATCACGGCGTTCTTCATGGTGTCCACCAGCTGCACATGCCCGTCCACGAGCTGCGCCATGTCCTTGTCGCCGGTGGAAATCACGGCGTCGCGGCCCTCGGCGGCGGCGGCGCGCGCCAGCGTCCCGATTACGTCGTCGGCCTCCACGCCCTCGAATTGGATCAGCGGCAGGCCAAGCGCGCGCACGATGGCGTGAATCGGCTCGATCTGATTCGAGAGATCGTCCGGCATCGGCGGCCGGTTGGCCTTGTACTCGGGATAAATGTCGTCGCGAAAGGTCTTGCCCCGGGCGTCAAACACCACTGCCATGTATTCAGTGTCGTAGTCCGCGAGCAGGCGGCGCAGCATGTTGGTCACGCCGTACACCGCGCCGGTCGGTTCGCCGCGCGAATTGGCCAGTGCGGGCATGGCGTGGAAAGCGCGGTAAAGATAGGATGACCCGTCCACGAGGACGAGTGGCCCGGCTTTTTTACCGCCCGCCGATGCCTTGCGGGCAGGTTTTTTCTTGGTTCCGGCCTTGGGACTCATGCAGCGAAAGAATCGCTCGCGCGCCTCATGTTTATGCTAAAAATCATATATGAATGACGGAAATCCCCACGATAAAGTACCACCGTATCCCAAACCCAACGGACCCGACTCCCATTTCCGCGTAGAGGTCGCGCCCTCGGGCACGATGTCGCGGGAATCCTGGAAAATTTTCCAGATCATGGCCGAGTTCGTTGAGGGCTTTGAGCGACTGACCCAGATCCAGCCCTCGGTCAGCATCTTCGGTTCCGCACGCACAGCGCCGGGGCATCCCTATTATGCCCTGACCGAGGAGATCGCGCGCAAACTATCCGACGCCGGATTTTCGGTAGTGAGCGGCGGCGGCCCAGGCCTGATGGAGGCCGCCAACCGCGGCGCCTACGCCGGCAAATCCCCGAGCGTCGGCCTGAACATCCGCCTGCCGATGGAGCAGCATGGCAACCCGTACCAGAACATCTCGCTCACCTTTCAGCACTTCTTCGCGCGCAAGGTGATGTTCGTGAAATACGCCAAGGCCTATGTCGTCATGCCCGGCGGTTTCGGCACGCTCGACGAACTGGTCGAGGCGCTCACGCTGATCCAGACCGGCAAGAGCACGCATATGCCCGTCATTCTGGTGCACGCGCCGTTCTGGTCCGGCCTGCTCGACTGGTTCCGGGAGACGCTCGTCCACGAGGGCGTCATCGACAAGAACGACTTGAATCTTCTGAGCGTGGTGAACAACGCCGACGAGGTGCTGGACGTGATCTTCCGGTATTATGAGGCATGCGGTTTCGAGGCGTCGGAAGCGGAAACAGAAATCAAGCTGAATCTTTGATACACGGACGAACATGCGCATTACATCTTTGCTTATTCTTTCTTTCCTGATCGCACCGGCGATGGCGGCCGAACCGGCGTCGAACGGGGTCAAAAACAAGGCGCCGACCACCGTTCCCGCGCCACCGCCTCCGCCAGAGAATTACAATCCGCCGGCGGCGCCCGAACTCCCGGATGTCGGCCAACCGGAACCGGAAGTCACCATCACCACCAAGGGCACGGAAATCCACGAGGAATACCGGCTCAATGGGCGGTTGTACATGATCAAGGTGGTTCCGAAAAAGGGGAAGCCCTACTATCTCATTGACAAGGAAGGCAGCGGACAATTCCGCCGCAGCGATTTTGAAACGCGCATCGCCATCCCAACCTGGGTGATCAAACGCTTTTGATGTTTATACGCTTTCGGGACAAGGATGTACCCGGCATGCCCTTCGAGAAGACGCTGGCATGAGCAAGCACTCCTCTTCGAATATCGAAAACGAGAATGGAAACACCGGCCTGGGCCAGGGAACAACCTGGATCGCCTGCGGCTGGCGCATGGTGCTGGAACAAAAATCGCTGTGGTACGGCATGACCGCCGTCTACTTCATCTTCGGGTTTCTGCTGAAGCTGATTCCGTTCATGGGCGATCTGCTGCTGATACTCATCACCCCCATGTTGCTCGCCAGCGTGGTGTGGGGCCGCGCGCAGGAGCAGCTCGCGGAACCCGCTGTCATGCCGGTCTCTTCTCAGCCTGCCTTGGCTCTGTTCCAAATCTGGATCGCCCACCCGGCGCAGGAACTGATGCGCATCTTCGCCCAGGAGGAAAAGATGTTTGGCGCCGTGTTGCTCGGTATCGTCACCCTCGGACTGGCCATGCTGGTGAAAATCATCGGTTATCTGCTCGTGGGCGGTTCGATGTTGTCGGGACTGGCGGCTAGCCAGATGGGCATGGCGCAGGTCACCACCTTGCTGGGCATGGGGCTGGTCGCGGTCTTGTCGCTGTTGCTGGCGATGGGGCTGCTATTCAGTGTTCCGCTCACGGTGCTGGGAAACAAACAGCCGCTGGCAGCCATCTCTGAAAGTTTTTCCGTCTGCCGCGAAAAAGCCGTGGCGCTGTTGGCGCTGGCCGTGCCATTTTTCCTGGTCTATCTCGTCATTCTCGTGGCCTATGCCAAGTCCCACTGGCTGGGTTATCTGCTGCTGGTCAGCATGGGTTTTCTCGCGCTCCCGGTTTTCGTTGCCGCCGTTTATTGCAGCTATCTCACGCTTTACCCCCCCAGCCCTTCCAATATTCGAAAGTAATCACGCTCGCCCGCGGCCGATGGCCGCGGCAAGTTTATAATTCGAGCCATGCATGTGCTGACCTACCACGGTGAAGCGCTGGCGAGCTACGGCTTCGGGCACGGGCATCCCTTCGGTCCCGATCGTCTGCATGCCTTCTGGCAGGAAATGACAAAGCGGGGCCTCGACCGCCGATCGGACATTGGTGCGCCGGTGGCCTGCACGGAAAAAGATCTCGCCTTGTTCCACACCGCCGATTACATCGCACGCGTTAAACACCAATCGCAAACCGGCGAAGGTTATCTTGACCACGGTGACACGCCCGCCTTTCCCGGCGTGTTCGAGGCGGCTTCGGTGGTGGTGGGTTCGGTGCTGGACGGATTGAAAAAAATTCTCGCAGGAGAGTATCGGCGCGTGTTCGTGCCCATCGCCGGCTTGCATCACGCGCGCCGTGACTCCGCCGCCGGCTTCTGCGTGTTCAATGACATCGGCGTGCTGATAGAGGCAATGCGCAAGCGCTACGGGATACAGCGCGTGGCCTATGTGGACATCGACGCACATCATGGCGACGGCGTGTTCTATGCCTTCGAGGATGATCCTGATTTGATCTTCGCCGACATCCACGAAGACGGGCGCTATCTTTATCCCGGCACCGGCGCGGCCACCGAAACCGGCACGGGCAAAGCCCAGGGCACCAAGCTCAATATCCCGATGGAACCCGGCGCGGACGATGCCGCGTTTCATCGCGTATGGCCGCAGGTCGAGGAATTCGTGCGCGCGGGCAAACCGGAATTCATTATTTTGCAGGCCGGGGCCGACAGCATCGCCGGCGATCCGATCACGCACATGCAGTTCACGCCTGCCGCGCATGTACATGCCACGACACGCCTGTGCGCACTCGCCGATGAATTCTGTCAGGGACGGATTATTGCCACGGGCGGTGGTGGTTATGACCGCGCCAATCTCGCGGCGGCGTGGACCGGCGTCGTGGAAGCCATGCTGACGACGTGATCACGGCCGCTTCTTAGACGGCGAAATTCCCGGTAGTCTTGGTCGTCAATTCGAAGAATAACGACGCATGAAATTCTGGATCGCTATCGCCAAGGCCATCGACGCCGCCAATGAATTCATCGGGCGCGCGGTGCTGTGGCTGGTCGGCGCGGCCACGCTGATATCGGCGCTGAATGCGCTGGCACGTTACGGGCTGGGGCGTTCGTCCAACGCCTGGCTGGAAATCCAGTGGTACCTGTTCGGCGCCATCATCCTGCTGGCCGCCGGCTACACCCTCAAGCACAACGGCCATGTGCGCATCGACGTCATATACGGACGCTGGTCGGCGCGCACGCAAGCATGGATCGATCTCATCGGCACGATGCTGTTCCTGCTGCCGCTGTGTGGGCTGATGGTGTGGCTCGGCTGGCCCGGCTTCGTCGATTCGTTTCTGAGTGGCGAGATGTCGCCCGATGCCGGTGGACTGATTCGTTGGCCGGTGCGGCTGATCATTCCGCTCGGTTTCACTCTGCTCGCGATGCAAGGCGTGGCCGAGATCATCAAGCGCATCGCCTTCCTGCGCGATGAAGGAAAACTTCCACACGAGCAGCCACAGGAGGAGGTGTGAGTTTCACCGTCATGGCGCCGCTCATGTTCGCCGGGCTGGTGCTGTTCCTGCTGCTCGGTTATCCCGTGGCGTTTGCGCTCGCGGCCAATGGCCTGTTGTTCGCCTTCATCGGCATCCAGTCCGGCCTGTTCGATTTCAGCCTGTTGCAGGCGCTGCCCGAACGCGTCTACGGCATCTTCTCCAACCAGACATTACTCGCGATTCCGTTTTTCACTTTCATGGGACTGGTGCTGGAGCGCAGCGGCATGGCCGAGGAGCTGCTCGACACCGTCGGCCAGTTGTTCGGGCGCGTGCGCGGCGGGCTCGCCTTCGCCGTGGTGTTCGTCGGCGCGTTGCTGGCCGCCACCACCGGCGTGATGGCGGCCACGGTGATCGCCATGGGCCTGATCTCACTGCCCATCATGCTGCGTTATGGTTACGACAAGCGCTTCGCGAGCGGTGTCATCGCCGCCTCGGGCACGCTGGCGCAGATCGTGCCGCCGTCGATCGTGCTGATCGTGCTGGCCGATCAGCTCGGCGCCTCGGTCGGCGACATGTACACCGGCGCGCTGGCGCCGGCACTGATGCTGGCCGGCCTGTACCTCTGCTATGTCCTCGGCGTCACGCTGGTAAAGCCGCAGGCCGCCCCGGCCCTGCCGCCGCAGGCGCGCACCTTGCGCGGCTTAGCGCTGGTGCAACGCGTGGCGATTACGCTGATCCCGCCGCTGGTGCTGATATTCCTGGTGCTGGGCACCATTTTTCTCGGTATCGCCACCCCCACCGAGGGCGGTGCGCTGGGCGCGGCCGGCGCCGTGGCGCTGGCGGCGCTGCGCCGGCGGCTGACGCTGGATGTCGCGAGGCAGGCCATGGACTCGACCGCGCGATTGACCTCCTTCGTGATTTTCATCCTCATCGGCTCGACCGTGTTCAGCCTGGTGTTCCGCGGTATGGACGGCGACCTCTGGGTGGAGAGCCTGCTGACGCAACTGCCCGGCGGCGCGATCGGCTTTCTGATCGTCGTGAACCTGCTGGTGTTCGGGCTGGCGTTCTTCCTCGACTTCTTCGAGATCGCGTTCATTGTGGTACCACTGCTGGCGCCGGTCGCGGCCAAGCTCGGCATCGACCCGATCTGGTTCGGCGTGTTGCTCGGCATCAACATGCAGACCTCGTTCCTGCACCCGCCGTTCGGCTTCGCGCTGTTCTACCTGCGCAGCGTGGCGCCTAAGAGCGTGCGCACCACCGATATCTACTGGGGCGCGGTGCCGTTCGTGCTGTTGCAGTTGCTGATGGTAGCGATCGTGATCGCCTTCCCGCAGATCGTGGGCCATGCGCCCATCGTTCCGGAGAGTGCGATCATGGAGGTGCCACTGGAGGTCGATCCCGACGCCGGCTTTCTGCCGCCGGAGTGGAGGTAACGCTTGAATCAAGCGGCGCCGGCAGGTGTCCGGCTTGAATGACGGGTGATGTGTTTTTTACATGCTCTTTTGTTATTCCATCATACAAATACGCCGCCCGAATACTTCCACCTCCTCCCAGTTGGTGAACTCCGCCACCGTTTTGAGATCGGTAGGACCCTTGGTCATCCACATGATCAATCTGATGATCTGCCGGTCCCAGAAGCAATATTTCTGATAGTCGATTTTGCCCGCGAAGACAGCCAATTGCCGGGGTTGCCAGGATGACTTCTTGTGGAACTTTTTTACATAAGGATTGGTTTCCGGTCTGTTCTTCTCCAGTTTGCGTGCCACCACGTTGACCGTAAAAAAGGCGCCGGGTTTGCTGTCCAGGACTTTCCGGTTTCTTTCGATGAAATCGAAAACTTCCGGGCGATGCTTGCCGTAGCGGATGCTGGCGCCGATGACGATCTTGTCGAACCGGTTCAGCTCCGCGCTGTCCGCCTCGCTCACCGGGACCAGCTCCACCCGGTGGTGCTCCCGTTCGATGACCTGCTGCAGGCGCTGGCAGATTTTCAGGGTATGACCATCCGTGGTTGAGTAGATAATAAGGATGCTTGCCATTTTTCAATAACACTCATTCAATGGGGTCACCCATTGATTAGGCTACGTGCTGCTGGACGCGTCTTTCCACCTCGGCACCGATGGTGCGTTGAGCCACGCGCAGGTCGTAATCGGCCTGCAACCCCATCCATACCTCGGGCGAAACATTGAAGTACTTGCCGAGACGCAGGGCGGTATCGGCGTTGATGACGCGCTTGCCATTGACGATGGCGCTGATGCGGCCCGGGGGCACGGCGATGTCCCGCGCCAGGCGGTTAATGCAGACATCCATCGGCTTCATGAAATCTTCGAGCAGGATTTCACCCGGATGGATGGGTTTAGAGAACTTGCGTTTGCGAGCCATCGTAATAATTGAGCTTGGTTTTTTTGATTCGCCCGAGTAGCGGTAACACCACCTTAAGCAGCGCTCCGTCGTTTGGCACGCTCGTCGGAAGGCACGGCTCGGCGCTTCGCGTGTCGCGAAGCGTAATGATCAACCAGCCGGCGAATCATGGCCTGATAGGAAGTATGATGTTTTTTCGCCTCGGCCTTGAAGAATTCCACGCTGGATTTGCTCAGGGCCATGGTGATCTTGACGTTGTCTTCCTTGAACACGAGTTCTTCGGGCGCGGGGAGGAAATCATCCATCACGCGCAGCTTTCCCATCGGCTCATCTGTGTATTTAACTTTGCTCTTCATAAATCCTCTTGCCCCTGCGCCAGTATCCGGCGCCAATAATGCGAATAACGCCCTCACGATAAGTGAAACGGACCGTCAGGACTCCGTGCCCCACCCGGCCGATACAGTAATACCGCTTTTCGCCGTGGCTGTGAGTAAGGTCTTCGGCAATGACGCGTCTTGAGTCGGTAAAGGCCAGCTGGGCAAGCCCAAACGAGACGCCGTGCTTCTTCTGGTTCTCGTGGTTTTTCTTCTCATCCCAGTCGAAACGCGCTTTTGCCATGCGGGAATGGTAGCACAAACTGGCATGAAGGCCATACAATGAGCCATACCATGGTATGGCGACTGGGATTGTGCACGGGTCGGGAAAACACGATCATGAAATTCCGCTGGAGGTCAATCCCGACGCCGGCTTTCTGCCGCCGGAGTGGAGGTAACACCACGTTAGTCCCTGATATAGCGGAATAAAGCCTGAGGAAGCACTCAGGCAGTTTGCCAACTAGGGCTGCCTAGAGTTGAGTTTTTATGACGGTTGTCCGCATCTGTCCTCAAAATGCCTCGACGCTTACGCCAAAATCTCCCCTTCCTGCTTTGGTCAGAAGCGACATCAGAGAACTTACCCACCCTTGATAGGCAATGTGGGCAAAAACTGGGTGATTTCTGTCGCTGTCTGTTGTGTCATACAAGATGTCCACCAAAGGCGTGGTGTCGTCGAGTCCTAAACGAACCACACCTATATGCAGGCTCATTGGGGGGACCTTCTCCCAGAGCGCAAGACGGACACGAGAAAGTCTCGATGGATCTGACTTTAAAATATTCTCCAGCTCCTTATCAACATATTTGGCGAGTTTAATAAATCTGGTAGATACCGTAATTCCAAACCCAGGTGTCTTAGTCGCTTTGGCCAGACTCATTAAGGCAGAACTGAAATACGACGCGGTCGTCACACCAGCAGCGTGGAGCCGATCAGGCGAGGTTCGCAGATCATTGTGTGCGGCAACCACGAGATGCGTTGGACAAAACGCCGGATAATCTGATGTTTCACATTGCAGTTTTTGCCTGCTGGTCGTCGGAGGTGGTGCGTCGGGCTTGATGACGGCAACATGCTGTCTCCGGATTAAACCAGAGGTTCGCATACTTGCTACCTTGAAACGCACGCTAGGGCCGATGTTATCGTCATGAACATATACATGTTCAATGTTGGATTCTTGAAGGCTAACTTCCCCTGGTTTGATCGGTGCCGGTGCGCCGGAACGAAAACCCACGACACACATCGCATGCCCACTTGGGCCCTCGTCACTATCAGTAAATGAGCCAATCAACAGGATTGGATAACCGGAGCGCACGAATGCTGCGCAAGAACTAGCGAAACGCTCACGACTGAACCCAATAGGATTCCAGTGGCGGTCGCGCACATCACCCTCGAGTATCAATGGCGCAAGATTATGTTCTTTAATCGCTTCGCAAATCTGCGGTATGGTTAATCCAACGGAAGGAAATATTCGCGCGCCAAGCGATGCGCTTTTGTGGGCAGAGCGGGTAATATCAGCAGTCGTGGGAATTGCATGATGATCATCGAACGCGGACGAGTGCAGCATTGTCCATAAAGCGATCGTTGCGCACGCACCAACACCCGTGTCCTGCTGTTGCCAAGCTAATCCCGTTACCTTCAGACAAAATCCTGCGATGTTGATCTTGTATTCGCGCGATGGCCCTGTGATTCGTGGCGTTGAGGGAAAGCGTTCGTCATACCAGCGCACAACCGTCCTTCCAAGCTGCGCTGCCGGAATTGGACGGATCACAATAAACCCAAGATATGAATCATTAAAAGAATCAACAGTAGCTTCATTTCCTGACGCCGCCTCTATGACGCGTTCTCGAGTAACCGGATCTCCTTTGAACAGGTGTATGCGACGACAGATATTTCGATAACCAACCGAACTGGTTGAATAGAAGGCGGAGAATTCAGCCAAGTAGTCACGATCGAAGTAGCTTGGCTCTTCCAGAACGGAAGTCGCGCCCAGATCTGCAAAATAGCACCGAAGATACCGAACCTGGTTTGTCTGGATCAATTCAGATAATGGATCGGATGCCGACCCAAAGGAGTGGAAACGAAGATCTTCTGGAGAATGGTGAAATTTCTGTGGCATGCGCCTAGCGCGCCATCAACTAATTAATGCGCCTACGTTGACGACTACTCTACAGTCTTACTTAAGACCGCGCTGGTTACTGGTGTCATATACGGTTTAGTTCGTTCCTCAATCTTCTTGTCATTAACTTTCTTGAGTTCCTTCTGCACTGCATTTTCAATGGCCGTGGTAATCGTGACGCCCTCAAATGCTTGCGTCCAATTCTCCATTGGGTTAGTCCAAAGTGTGTACTTATCTTTCTTATCCATTATCTGCCCCCGTGCGCCGATAGCTGCTCGTTGAATCCAACTACGTGCGTTGCAACACCGTGGCGAGCGTGCTCACTCCACGGCATACCAAACAACAAAATAAAATTGAACGCTGAAACATGGCTGAATAGTTGAGTCTTTTTTCGAAAGCAGATCAAAAAATTTTGAGCGCGAGTCAATTAAAATTGACGGCTGGATCTTTTGTTCTTCGCTTTCAAGAACGAAATGTAATCTGCCACCAAGGCCTCTTCTTCGGCGCTGAGTTCAGTATTCAGCAAAGCCTGGCGGAGGACACTGGTTCTTGAGGATTTAGTTCTTGAAGTACTCACGATTTTTGGGCGTGCTGCACGTACTTCGGAATGCATTGATTGGCCTAAGTAGCCAGCGAGCTCCATAAGCTGTTCGTATGAAACTCTGTAAAAATCTGCGAGGCGGGCAAGCTTGTCGGGCGAAGGCTTAACTGCATCACCATGTTCCAGCTGGGATAGGTAGGCATTGGAGATCCCGGTTGCCTCTTCCACTTGTCGAAGCGAGGAACCATTAATCTTCCGGAGCTGCTTAAGCTCATCGGCTAACTGATTGAATGTCATATAAAGATTGTGTCTATGTCTAGTCGCGCTGTGCCAGCAAAGGCTAGTCGCAATTGCCTACCAAATCAAGCACCGTTTGACACTGCTTGACGTATCAAGCAATGCCTGCTATTAATTATAGTGAGCAATGCAAGATATTAAAAGCATCCTGCTTTTCGATCGCTGCGGCGCTAACAAGGAAGTAAGAATATGAACAAATTCGAGATTCAGATTGTTTATAACGGGTTGACCAAATCGCTGACGCTTGAACCGCATCAGCAGATTACGGCGGTAGTTGAACATGCTGCCCACCTCTTTGGGGTCACACAAAACGTCCACACATTGGCACTTTTTAAGGAAGACGGCACGGAAATCCCTGTGAACCAAAGCGTGGCCGCCGCGGGCATCAAGCCGGGGGAACTGCTTGCGCTCCGCCCGAGTACGGTCAGGGGGGGCTGACATGCTGCGAGTCCCTGCTGCACTTCTCGCATCAACGTTCCACGCGCTACGGGAGTGTGGGCGTGGGCAAAATGAGTGTGTTGTGTACTGGACCGGTCCTGCCGAGTTATCAAACGTCGTTAATTGGCAGGATCATCCCAACCACCGGCGTTCGCCACGCGAATATGAAATAGATGGTACATGGCTGACGGAATATTGGTTTCGTTTGGCCCGAGAGAACCGAGTCATCCGTGCCCAAATCCACACACATCCAGGCCAAGCCTTTCATTCCGCTACTGACGATCAATTTCCGGTGGTCTCACAGCCAGGTTTCATCTCAATCGTTATTCCTAACTTTGCAAGGGGTGCAGTATCACTGGGCGAAGCCTGGATTGGCCAATTAGGAGCGGACGGGCATTGGCATGAGCTTGCGGTTGAGTCAGAGATCGAGATCACACCGTGACCGCTAAAAAGGCGCTCGACCGGACCATACGGCTCATTCGGGATGCCGTCACAGACGACATATCCGACGACGCGATCGTCAAGCGGCTCCAGTCCTTTCGCGTCAGGTTTATTGCGGACGAGGCAAACCTCCGTACCCATGCAGGCCAGACCGCGTTGGTCACATTGGTTTCTCTGGTCGTGCGCATGGGTATCCAAGTTGATCTCGATATTCCAGAGGTAGAGATCATTGGGCCGCAACCCCCACTGCGTGGCAAGCACCTCCGTGCGGCCTTGGTTGATTTCGGTGCCGATGGAGTTCCCGGCACTGCCGTCACCCGTGACGGTCATCTAGCTTGTGGTCTGGTCTTCGTTCTCGGCGACACACCGACCGAACTGGACCCGAATTTCTGGCGCGTGACCGGGAGCGCATGGGCTGGTCACATAGCGCGCGGCATTTTCACTGGCGAGCGGTGGGGCACTGATTGGCCGATCGGAGGAATGGTGGCTGCCGTTCTAGCTGCGTCCGAAGTTTTCAAGACCGTGGTCCGCACCATGCCCCTTCGTCCAGTATGGGATGAATACTTAGCGCCTTGTGACTTTGCAACTTGGGACTTTGAAGGCGATGGTCTTATTCTGCCCGAGAACAAATCTGTAAAGATAGATGTCATCAGCGCTGGCGCCATCACACAGGCAACCCTGTACGCGCTCTTTCGGTTGCCCATCAAGCTAGCCATACGAATTTTTGATGATGACGATGCAGAACTCAGCAACATCAATCGTCAAATGCTGTTTCGTCGATCTGATTCCGGGGCAAAGGTTGACATTGCCACACTGTCGGCGCCTACTTTGTTTGTGTGTACGCCTATACTGGAACGGTTTTCTATGGCGACATCAGCCCAACACCTGCCATTGGCACCGCACGTCCTTGTCGGTGTCGATGACATTCCTTCACGGTGGGAGGTGCAACGCGCAACGCAAGGCTGGGTGGGTATTGGCGCCACCACCCACTTTGAGGCCTCAATATCGTCACATGAAGCACAACAACCTTGTGCCGGCTGTCTACACCCGATTGACGATCCTCAACCCGCTGGTCCGATACCTACGGTTTCTTTCGTATCTTTTTGGGCGGGTCTCGCGCTAGCCGTGCGCTTCCTTCGGCATGTTGGCGGTCTGCCCCATGATGATCGGCAACAACATCTTTGGGTTTCTTCCCTGCGCATGGATATGGCAAATGCTGCTCTCTGGAGACCAGTCGCTGGCCGGAAAGATTGTCCTACAGGCTGCTTGGGCTCCCGAATTCTTAGCCCGGCTGTTACTACACATGATCTTTGAATATCACGGCACATAACTAACGACAGGATGGGATTTTTGTTTTTCATTTACGTTCACTTCGGCGTCTCCTGAAAGATAATTGCCTTAGGAGATGCAGAGTCTCCGATTTTCATAACCCATACTGTTACAACAGCGCTGGACACGAGAAGGGCGAAGAGCGCAACAGTAGGTCGAACCCGCCGCAGCCAACGCCGGTTACTTCACATAGTGCATGAAATTCGCATACGGCGACTCGGCCACCTTGAACCACTGGTCGCTGGCGAGGGCGAATTTTTTCCACTCGGTGTAGATGCGTTTGAATACCGCATTCTTGCGCGCCTCTTCCTCGTACATCTCGAACGCCGTCTTGCGTGCCGCGAGCATGACGTCCTTGGGGAAGGCGTGCAGTTGCACGCCGGCCTTGAGCAGGCGTTGTAGCGCCGGCGGATTTTTGGCGTCGTAGTCGGCGAGCATGTATAGATTGGCCTCGGCCGCGGCGGCCTCGAACGCCGCCCGATACGCCGGCGGCAACTCTTGCCACTTCTTTAAATTCACGTAGAAGGAAATCTGCGGCCCGGGCTCCCACCAGCCGGGGTAGTAATAGTGCTTCGCGACCTTGTGAAATCCGAGCTTCTCGTCGTCGTAGGGCCCGACCCATTCGGTGGCGTCGAGCGCGCCGCTTTCGAGCGCCGGATAAATGTCGCCGCCGGCCAGCGTCTGCGGCACCACGCCGAGGCGCGCCATGATCTGGCCGCCGAGGCCGGGGATGCGCATCTTGAGGCCCTTGAGGTCGGCGATGGATTTGATCTCGCGGCGAAACCAGCCGCCCATCTGCACGCCGGTGTTGCCGCCGGGGAACATCACCACGCCATGCTCCGCGTAGAGATCGCGCATCAGCTCGCGCCCGCCGCCGGCGTACATCCAGGCGATCTGCTGGCGCGCGTTCAGACCGAACGGCAGCGCGGTCTCGAAGGCGAAGGCCATGTTCTTGCCGACGTAGTAGTAGCCGGCGGTTTGCCCGCATTCAACCGTTGCCTGTCCGACGGCGTCCATAACCTGCAAACCCGGCACGATCTCGCCGCCGGCGAACACGCGGATCTGGAATTTGCCTCCGGTGACTTCGCCGACGCGGCGGGCGAGGCGTTCGGCCGCGCCGTAGATGGCGTCCACGCTCTTGGGGAAACTTGAGGCAAGGCGCCAGCGGATCGCGGGCGCTTCATCGGCGCGCACCGCGCCGGCCACGCCCATCAGCCCGAGCCCGGCGCCCTTGAGAACATCGCGTCGTTTCATGTCATTTTTTGTTATGGATTTCGCGGACAGCAGACATTCTGCCCCAGCCATGCGCCGGAGCCAAACGATTTACAAAAAGGAAGAACTGAAAAGAGGTTTAGCGCTTCTTGCTGGCTACGACTTTATTGCGGCCGCCTTGTTTAGCTTCCTGCAGGGCGCCGCTGGCGTGCGACATCAACTGCTCAAGATCTTCACCGGTCTTGTACTGAGTGACGCCGATGCTGATGGTCAGACGGACCTTCTTCGAGCCCACGTCAAAATCCCATTTGCTGACCGAGGCGCGGATGCGTTCGACAATCTTCTTGCCCTGCACCAGGCTGGTGTGCGGCAGTAAAATCAGAAATTCTTCACCGCCATAGCGCCCGACCTTGTCCGGCATGCGCAGAGCGTCGGCGAGCACGCCGGCCAGATCCTTGAGCACACGGTCGCCGCCACCGCGACCATAAGTCGCGTTGATTTCTTTCAGCAGATCGACGTCGGCCATGGCGACCGTTAGCGGCGCGCGGTAGCGCTCGGCCTGGGCCATGGCGTCGAGCAGGCCGACGGTGATGCCGCGGCGGTTCATGATGCGCGTGAGCGGATCGGTGATGGCCATCTGGCTCAGGTCATCGTCATCGCCCTCGCCACGCAGGCGCTTGATGTATTCGTTGCGAATGGGGCTCAGCACCAGCCAGTAGATCGGCGGTGCGCAGATCAGTGCGAGCAGAATACCGTCGAGGAGATAGAAATTGATGCCGTGCTCGAATCCCATGTAGCGCAGCGCGTACATGATCAGCACTTCGGTGACGAAAACGATCACCACAATGGCCAGCATGGCCTTGATCGCCGTTGAAACCTCGCTCCTAGCTTCCTTCAAGAGACATCCCCGTTGTTTTCTCTACCCGGTTTGACCGGTGTTCCCTGTGTTTTTCTTTTCTTTAACTATAGTCCACCGGACGGGGATGCAAGGGCAGAGACGAGGTTAGAGCGACTGCAGATTGGCGTAACCAATGACCAGCCATTTGGTGCCGGCGGCCTCGAAATTGACCTGCACCCGGGCATGCGACCCCTGGCCTTCGTAGCGCAGCACCACACCTTCGCCGAAGGTCCCGTGGCGCACCCGGCTGCCGAGGCGCATACCGCCGGCCGGGGGCTCCTGGGCCGGCAGGCCGGTCGCGAGTTTGGCGGAGGGATAGGCCGAAACCATAGGCTTGGCGCGGATTTCCTGGATTAATTCCTCGGGGATCTCGCCCAGAAAACGCGAGGGACTGGTATAGCGCTCGTTACCGTGCAGACGCCGCAGCTCAGCCTGGGTCAGCACCAGCTGCTGCCGTGCCCGGGTCATGCCGACATAGCACAGGCGCCGCTCCTCCTCGAGCCGGGTGGGGTCCTCGAGCGAGTGCTGGTGCGGGAACAGGCCTTCTTCCAGACCGGTCAGGAACACCAGCGGAAACTCCAGCCCCTTGGCCGAGTGCAGGCTCATGAGCTGCACGCAGTCCTGCCAGGCCTCGGCCTGGCCTTCGCCAGCCTCCAGGGCCGCGTGCGCCAGAAACGAGGATAGCGGATCGAGGCCCTCGGCCTCGTCATGTTCATAGCCGCGCGCGGCATTAATCAATTCTTCCAGGTTTTCCACGCGCGATTCGGCCTTTTCGCCTTTCTCTTTTTTGTAGTGCTCGATCAGCCCGCTGCCGGCAAGCATCAGTTCCACCGTTTCACCCAGCACGAGTCCGGTCGTTTCGCGCGCCAGGCGTTCGATAAGCTGCATGAAACCGTGCAGCGCTTCGCGCGCGCGGGGCGGCAGCTCGGCGGCGCCGAGCAGTTTCTGCGCCGCGTCCCACAGGGAAATTTTTTCAACTTTGGCAAGGTCGCGCAGTGCATCCAAAGTCTTAGCGCCAATACCGCGTGTGGGCAGATTTACCACACGCTCAAACGAGGAGTCGTCGTGGCGGCTGGCCATGAGTCGAAGGTAGGCGAGCGCGTCCTTGATCTCGGCGCGCTCGAAAAAGCGCAGACCGCCGTACACGCGATAGGGAATGCCTTCGTTGATCAGGCGCTCCTCGAACAGGCGCGATTGGGCATTCGACCGGTATAGCACCGCGCACTCGGCGCGCGCATGCCCATGCGCCACCCAGTCCTGGATGCGGTCAATCACGAAACGCGCCTCGTCGTAATCGGTATAGCCGGTGTAGAACTGGATCAGTTCGCCTTCCTCGCCCGCGGTCCACAGGTTCTTGCCGAGACGTCCAGTGTTGTTGCCGATAACAGCATTGGCGGCTTTAAGGATGGTCGAGGTAGAGCGGTAGTTCTGCTCGAGGCGAATGGTGCGCGTGCCGGGGTGGTCGTTTTCAAACTTGAGAATATTTTCCACCTTGGCGCCGCGCCAACCGTAGATGGACTGGTCATCGTCGCCGACCACGAACAGGTTGCGCTCGGGTCCGACGAACTGCCTGAGCCAG
This sequence comes from Sulfuricaulis sp., assembly GCF_024653915.1. NCBI lineage: Bacteria > Pseudomonadati > Pseudomonadota > Gammaproteobacteria > Acidiferrobacterales > Acidiferrobacteraceae > Sulfuricaulis > Sulfuricaulis sp. Next base: position 207,494 of record NZ_JANLGY010000022.1, read on the forward strand.
GCATACTGGATGCGGTTGGTGTCCTGAAACTCATCCACCAGTACATGACGGAAACGTCCCTGGTAGTGCTCGCGCATAGTTGGGTTGTCGCGCAACAGTTCGTAGGCGCGTAGCAGCAGCTCGGCGAAATCTACCAATCCCGAACGCTGACAGATTTCCTCGTAGGCGATATAGACGCGCCGCAACTCGCGCTGGGTCGGGTCGTTGGATTCGCCGAGGTCCTTGGGGCGCCGACCCTCTTCCTTGTGGCCGTTGATGAACCACATGGCCTGCTTGGGCGGCCAATAGGCCTCATCCATATTCATGGCTTTCATGAGCCGCCTGATGACTCTGAGTTGGTCTTCACTATCAAGAATCGTGAATGTCTGCGGGAGATTTGCCTCTTTCCAGTGAGAACGCAGCAAACGGTGCGAGAGTCCATGAAAGGTCCCGGTCCACATGCCGCCGACCGGTGACTGCAGCATGGATTCAATGCGACCGCGCATCTCGTGGGCAGCCTTGTTGGTGAAAGTCACCGCCAGGATCGCGTGTGGCGAGATGCCCTCCACGCCCACCAGCCAGGCCACGCGGTGGGTCAGCACGCGCGTCTTGCCGCTGCCGGCCCCGGCCAGCACCAGCAACGGCCCCGGAGGCGCGCTCACGGCCTCGCGCTGCGCGTCGTTGAGTTCGTCCATCAGGTGGGAGACATCCATCGCGGGATTTTACCAGAGACGCGGCAGAACTCGGGGGAAATCAGCCAGCCAGCCGCCATGGTAGGAACAGCCGAAATAAGGCTTTACACTGGCATTAATAAAAAAGTCTGTCGATTTTTCAGGGAACATCTCATGTCACTTAAAGAAAAGCTGAGGGAAATACTGTCCTTCGTTGTGCGCAAGCGCGAGGACATGCTGCTGTGCAAGGATCTGACGGTGGTTTCCGGGTTGAAGTCGTCCGGGCGCCTGGAAGTGGTCCCGATGCACGTTGGCCACCTCAAAGAACTGGTGGAATTCATCCAGGAACATCACAGAGAGACCGCGCGCTCCTTGCGCATGCTCGACGACTGTTTTCGCAACCGTTACGAGGGCCGCGTGGCGCTCCTGAACGGCAGTATCATCGGCTACCGCTGGTGGGTCACCTCGGCCATTCCGCATCCGCAACTGAAACTCTATGGCGTATCGTTGCTCGACGACGAGGTCTACGCCTTCGGACTGTACATCGCACGCGCCTTCCGTGCTCAGGGCTACGCCGGGGAATTTCTGGCGCTCACCCAGAAACAGTTGGTGGATATGGGTTTCAAGCGCCTCTACAACGCCGTGGCCACCAGCAATGTCCCGTCAAGGCGGCTGTATCAGACCTTCGGCTCGAAGGAATTGGGCTTGCGCGTGTCACGGAGTTTCTTTTCCACCATCACTTTCTGCGATGGGCGGTGGCTGCGTTACAACCCGGTGTGGATGTAGCCAGACAACGTCGATTCCTCAAGTCTCTCGGCTCACCGCGCCCACGCGGGCCTGTGGTGCCAGCTCGGCAAACCAGAACATCTTGATGAATTGCGCCCGGGTCAGGGTGATGAGGATTTTTTTCAGCTCCTCGAAGGAGATCTGGGGAAAGGCCTTTTGCACCTCGGCGGCGGTGAAAGGCTTGCGCTGTTCCTCGATCCAGCGAAAGACCATCAGCACCTCGGAGGATATTTCCAGGCGCGCAGATATTCGATCCGTCGAATCGGAATGTCCCAGCCGGATGGCCACCACCTTCGTGCCTTGGGGCGATTTATCGGACTCTACTTCTAGTTCTAGCGCCGCGTCCGGTATACGCTGGAACCTGGAATTTTCGTTGATTTGGTCGAGGCGTTTGGCTACCGGGATCGGGGCCTGAATCAGATCCTCGGGGGAAAGCGATGCCACCAGTTGCGGCAGGCGCGCGAGCAATTGTTTGGCATGGGTGTGCAACTTGGTGTTTAGCGTGCCATTACCAGTGGCGCCGTACAACGGTTCGCGCCAGGCACTGTCCTGCAACAGCAACCAGCGGATCTGCTCCATGGCGCAGTCGAGCAGCGTCGGCGGGCTGATGGTGATGCTGAGCGACAATGAAGGTTCGCTGGCCTCGGTGTAATGCCAGGTGCCGCGCGGCAGGAACAGCACCGAGCCCGGTTTCATCGCGGCGGTTTCGAACTTCACGTTCTTGTTTTCCGGAAATCCGTTCTGCGCCTGCGCGTACAGCTCGTCGTACGGCTTGCCGCCAGAGATGTACTGCGTGCCATAGGGCATGGCAAGTTCCTGCACCGGTGCGTAATGAAAACGCTTGGTGCCATGCAGCTGGAGAGAAATGACATCCTGCGCATCGAAGTGGCAACTCAGACCATCCTGAAACGGCGAGGCAAAGGCGCTCATGACCAGTGAACCTTCATTCAGCCCGAGCTCGGACTCCAGACCGCGCAGGAATTCCGGCGTCCCGGGAACATACGGCCCAATGTCCTCGAAATTCAAAGTGAGCCCCATCTCGAACAGTATGGAGGGATCGACCCGGTCGATCTGGATCATCTGATCGCTCTTGCGCCCGTGGGTGAAACGCAGACTGCCGCGATAACGCTTGGCCAGATTCTGCACGCTCGCCAGTTCCTCGCCGCGCAACAGCGCCGGCCAGCGCGCCGGGTCGCTCTGTGCCACGAACGGCCGTTTTGGCCAGTATTGGTTCAGGAATTCATCGGCGGCTTTCGGCGACAACAGCGCTGCCAGTAAAGGTTTGTTGGCTACAGACATATAGTCGTGATGGTCAGGGAGAATTCGATGAGTCCGTCTGTAGTCGTCCGTCGTCGAGTTTTAGAGCCGGCCAATGGGTACGGAAAGCTCGCCATCGCTGACTGTCTTTTTCGCGCAAATAGAGCATCGTGCGAGAGAACACCCCGACGAACCGAAGCGTTGCGAGCTTGCGGAATCCAAGCCGACGATTGGCGGCAAGCGACGGTGCATTGAGATCGTCGATCGAAGTATAGAAATGCGTGCCGGGTGGATAATACTGCATGAGATAGAGCTTGAGACGCTGGAACAGTCTGCGCCCGCGATGCGGCGGTATAACATATGCGTTGCCGGTGAATACCGAGCGGGAATCGAGTCGCACGTTCAGGTTACACCGGCGATAATCATCGAGCGTGATCACATACTCACCGGTAAACGCCCATACATAGCCGACGACGCGCTCACCGTTCAGAGCAACGGCACAGCGGGCTCCGTCGCGAAAAAACTTGCGAAACATTACGTCGAGATGCACCCGGTCAGCGTTGGGTGCGCAAACCAGTATTGCATCGAGGTTCATAAGGGTCGCGAATCCGAAGGTATACCCGGCGAGTGGTTGGAACGTTTGTGTTTCCACTGCGCCCATCAATCTCAGGATTTGGATATCGGCCAGCCAGAGGGCTCCGCCATTTGCAACACCATATGAGGCCAGAATTTTGAATATTCGCACGAAGCCGCCTTCGCGATAATGTGCGAGGAGCCGATTTAGCTTTAAGAGCAGGAAAGACGTTGCCGTTTTCATTGCGATCCTTGCGTCGTCAAAGCGTGTGGCAGAATTGGCGAGGGGCTTATTGTGTAAGCCTTGCGTTAAAGAAAGCTATCGCCAAATCTAACAATAATCCAATCGGTTAATCACTCGACCGTTACCGATTTGGCGAGATTCCGCGGCTGATCCACGTCCGTGCCCTTCGCCAGCGCGACGTAATAAGCCAGCAACTGCAGTGGCACGGTGTAGAGAATCGGCGAGGTGGTTTCA